>CAWUKF010000338.1:0-1571 GCA_963922745.1 uncultured Sphingomonadales bacterium | reverse complement strand
CCCGGCAAGATCCGCTTCGAATATCAGAAAGATGCCAATCTGCTGATCGTCGGCGACGGCAAGGCGCTGACCCTGATCGACTATGACGTGAACCAGGTCCAGCGCTGGCCGATCGGCAACAGCCCGCTGGCCGCGCTGCTCAATCCCGAACGCGACCTGTCGAAATATGGCAAAATCATCCCGACCCGCAATCCGGCGGTGCTGAGCGTGGAAGTCAGCGATCCGAAGCGGCCGGAATATGGTGTTATCACCATGGTTTTCACAAAGAAGCCCGGCGCACCCGGCGGGCTGAGCCTGGACGGCTGGGTATCGCTTGATTCGAAAAATAACCGAACCTCGATCCGGCTTTCCAACCAGAAATTCGGCACTGCGGTGTCCAATAGCACCTTCAACTGGGACGATCCGCGCAGAAAAGTTCGCCGCAAGCGGTGAACCGAGACAGGCCACCGATCAGCAGAACAGGATAGCCGTTCCGTTCATATTCACGACAGAAATACCTGCGTATAAATGGTCACAGGATGAAGAGAGACAGTCAGGTTTTCCCCCTGTTACCTGACAGCAAAGAGCTCATTTCATCTTTTGCGTGACGAACGCGAGTTAGCCCCCACCTCCTTAATGCCCCCGGAGGTGGGGGTTTTTCTTTCCGCTCCTGCCGAAATTACCGTGCGCCCCGCTTGCCTTTGGGCTTGGGTTTCCCCGCGAGCGTGGCTATCAGACTCGGCATGAGTGATAGCCTGAAAATCGTCAGCTGGAATATTAACAGCATCCGCGCCCGACTCGACATTGTCGAACGCTTCCTGACCGAGGAGGCACCCGATATTTTGTGCCTGCAGGAAACCAAGGTTCGCAACGAACAGTTTCCGGAAGGGATGTTCCGCCGCCTCGGCTACAACCACCAGATCCTGCACGGCCAGCCGATGCATCATGGCGTGGCGATCATCAGCCGGGTGCCGCTGCACAAGGACGAACGGTTCGACTGGCAGGACAATGGCGAGGCCCGCCATGTCGGCGCAGTGCTGCAGAACGGCGTGCGGATCGAGAATGTCTATATCCCCGCCGGCGGCGAGATCCCGGATCGCGAACTCAATCCGAAATTTGGCCAGAAGCTAGATTTCTTTGGCCGGATGACCGAATGGTCGAAGAATCTGAAGGAACCGACGATCCTGATGGGCGATTTCAACGTCGCCCCGCTCGAGTCCGATGTCTGGAGCCACAAGGCGCTGGTCAAGGTCGTGAGCCACACCCAGATCGAGATCGACCATCTTTACCGGATGCGCGACGCCCATGGCTGGGTCGATGTCGGCCGCAAGCTGATCCCCGATCCCGAGCGGCTGTTCACCTGGTGGAGCTATCGCGCCAAGGACTGGCGGGCCTCCGACAAGGGCCGCCGGCTCGACCATGTCTGGGTCAGCCCCGAACTGGCGGACAAGGCGGTGAGCCATTCCGTCCTCGAAGATGCGCGCAGCTGGGGCAAGCCGTCCGACCATGCGCCGCTGATCACGGAATTCGAATTTTGAACGCAGCGCCTCTGGACGAGGCCGACAAGGCAGCGGCCCGCCGCGCGGCCCGCG
>CAWUKF010000337.1:0-1588 GCA_963922745.1 uncultured Sphingomonadales bacterium | reverse complement strand
GTGGCGACCGCTACCGGCGGGCGCAATGCGGGTCAGGTTTTTGAAGGTGACCGGCGCTTTGACGTCGTCGTTCGATTGCCAGAAGAAATCCGCACCGATATTGAGCGGCTTGGCCGCTTGCCAATCCCGATTACAAGTGGGGGCAGCGGTGAGTTCGTGCCGTTGTCAGAAATTGCCAATATTGAACTGTCCGTTGGCCCTAACCAGATCAGCCGGGAAAACGGCAAGCGCCGCGCGGTTATTACCGCCAATGTTCGCGGACGCGATTTGGGATCGTTCATTACCGATCTGAGAACGAAGATCGATAGCGATGTCGCACTGCCGGAAAGCTATTATGTTCAATATGGCGGGACATTTGAACAGCTTCAGTCAGCAGCCACAAGATTGCAGATTGTCGTGCCTATGGCGCTCCTGCTTATCTTTGGCTTGTTGTTCATGCTGTTTCGTTCGACCCGTGACGCTGCCATCGTCTTTTCCGGAGTGCCCTTGGCGCTGACCGGAGGCGTAGCGGCCCTGGCGCTTCGCGACATACCGATGTCAATTTCAGCAGGAGTTGGTTTCATCGCCTTGTCGGGCGTGGCGGTGCTCAATGGTGTCGTGATGCTATCCTTCATCCGCGATTTGCGGGAGCGCGGCATGGCGCTGGAGGAAGCTATTCGCGAAGGCGCACTCACCCGGCTGCGTCCTGTGCTGATGACCGCGCTGGTCGCATCGCTCGGCTTTGTGCCGATGGCTCTGAACGTCGGGGCCGGATCGGAAGTGCAACGCCCGCTTGCCACTGTCGTAATCGGAGGAATTATTTCCTCGACCATCCTGACGCTGATTGTGCTGCCTGCATTATACAGGCTGATCCACGGACGCGCCGACAAAAGAGAGAAGAATATGCAAGCAGTAGCAACAACATGAGGCAGTTTATGAAAATATCCGGATATAAATTTTCGGTCCAAGCATTTTTGGGCATGCTATTATGCATCGCCTTCGCGACCACTGCCTATGCCCACGGCGTCGCGGAGGGTGATCAGGGCTATATCGAACAAACCAGCGGACCGCAGATCATCGCGTTCCTGTATCTGGGTGCCAAGCATATGGTCACGGGCTATGACCATTTGCTGTTCCTGTTCGGCGTTATATTCTTCGTCTACCGGATTAAACATGTCGCTGCTTATGTGACTCTGTTCGCCATCGGGCACAGCACCACTTTGCTTGCGGGCGTTTTGCTCGGCACAAACATCAGCTCATATGCGGTTGATGCAATTATCGGGCTGTCGGTGGTTTACAAGGCGCTCGACAATCTGGGCGCATATCAACGCTGGTTCGGCTTCCAGCCCAACACCAAGGCTGCGGTCCTGATATTCGGTTTCTTCCACGGCTTCGGTCTTGCGACGAAATTGCAGGAATTTTCGCTGTCGCCAGACGGCCTGTTGATCAATCTGATATCGTTCAACGTCGGCGTCGAAATCGGACAGTTTCTGGCGCTCGGCGCAATATTGATTGCGATGGGATATTGGCGCCGCACCGCCAGCTTTAGCCGCCATGCATTCTCGGCCAATGTCGCTTTGATGATCGCGGGCTTCATGCTCTTTGGATA
>CAWUKF010000336.1:0-1649 GCA_963922745.1 uncultured Sphingomonadales bacterium | reverse complement strand
GGCGTCGAAACCAACGAGCGCGGGCAGATCGAGGTCGGGCATGATTTCCAGACCGATGTTGCCGGCGTCTATGCGATTGGCGATGTCACGCCGGGTCCGATGCTGGCGCACAAGGCCGAGGATGAAGGCATTGCTGCGGCCGAATTTATCGCCGGGCAGCAGGGCATCGTCAACCACGACCTGATCCCGGGCGTCGTCTATACCTATCCGGAAATTGCCAGCATCGGCAAGACCGAGGAAGAGGTCAAGGACAGCGGCACCGAATATAAGGTCGGAAAGTTCCTGTTCGCCGCCAACAGCCGCGCCAAGACCAACCGCGATACCGACGGCTATGTGAAGATCATCGCCGACGCCAAGACCGACCGGGTGCTGGGCGCGCATATCATCTCGTCGCTGGCCGGCACGATGATCGCGCAGGTCACGCAGGCTATGGAATTTGGCGCGACCTCGGAAGATATTGCCTATACTTGCCACGCCCATCCGACCCATTCGGAAGCGATCAAGGAAGCGGCGATGGCGGTGCAGGGCAAGCCGATTCATATGTAGGGATTGCGCTCCCACGCTGGCCGGCACCGGCCTGGTGCATGGCAGGGCCGGTGCAGTGAAAAAATGATGGCGGCTTCAACGCCTATGGACCTTGCGTGATTTTCGGACGATGGTTGGGGTGACGTCTTCGCAGCAGAACAGGGGAGAAAGCATGTCCATTTTGTCACTGACCACAGAACCCACGGCGACCGAAATCGCCGCAGATATCGCTTCGGGCAAGCTTTCCGCTCTCGAAGCCGTCGAATCCGCCATTACCCGCATTGAAGCGCTCGACGGTCCGATCAACGCCGTTGTCCTGCGCGATTTTGACAGCGCGCGAGCGGCGGCGAAGCGGCTGGATGAGGCCGGCCCGAAAGGAGATCAGCCGCTTTTTGGCGTGCCGATGACGGTCAAGGAAAGTTTCGATCTGGCCGGCCACCCGTCGACCTGGGGCCTGGAGCATGCACGGAATAACCTCGCCCAGTCCGACGCCATGATCGTGCAGCGCCTGAAACGGGCCGGCGCCGTGATCCTCGGCAAGACCAATATTCCGCCGGATCTGGCCGACTGGCAATCGAATAATCCGGTCTATGGCCGTACCAATAATCCGCATGATCTTGCTCGCTCGCCGGGCGGTTCATCGGGCGGTGCCGCCGCGGCGGTGAGCGCGGGCATGGTGCCGTGCGAATTTGGTTCCGACATTGGCGGTTCGATCCGTGTGCCGGCGCATTTTTGCGGTATCTGGGGGCACAAGCCGACGTTCGATGTCATCAGCCTTGAGGGCCATGGCTATCCCGGCACCGATTCCGCCCGTCCGGCGCTGGGCGTGTGCGGTCCGCTGGCGCGTTCGGCGGATGATCTGGAGACCCTGCTCGCTGTTACGATCGACCATCCGCTGCCGCGTCGCGATGTGCCGCTCAAAGGGGCACGCTATTTGCTGATTGACGAGCAACCCATGGTCGGATGTGCGAGCGCCTATCGCGCAGAACTCGATCAGGTTGCGGGGCAGATTGAGGATGCGGGCGGACAGGTCGAGCGGCGCTGCGAGCTGCTTCCCGATCTCGAGGCGGCGCATGAAAGCTATCTCAAGATGCTCAATATCGCGATGGCCGGCGGCCTGCCCG
>CAWUKF010000335.1:0-1649 GCA_963922745.1 uncultured Sphingomonadales bacterium | reverse complement strand
TCCGGCGTGTCGGCGTGGCTGATCGCTTCGACATCCTGATGGATGATTGGCCCCTCATCGAGATCGGCGGTCACATAATGGGCCGTCGCGCCGATCATCTTGACGCCGTGGGCGTGCGCTTGATGATAAGGCTTGGCGCCCTTGAAGCCGGGCAGGAAGCTGTGGTGGATATTGATACAGCGCCCGGAAAGAAAGTCGGCAAGGTCATCGGACAGGATTTGCATATAGCGCGCCAGCACCACCAGATCCGCGCCGCTGTCGCTGACCAGTTCTTTCACCTGCGCTTCCTGCTGAAGCTTGCTGTCCTTCGTGATCGGCAGATGGTGGAAGGGAATATCGCCGATAAAGGTGGTTTCGAGAGCGGAGCGCGGGTGGTTACAGATGATCCCGACCACATCCATTGGCAGTTCACCGATCCGTTGACGATATAACAGGTCGCTAAGGCAATGGTCGAATTTGGAAACCATGATCATGACCTTGGGCCGTGCGTCGTTCCGCCGCAATTTCCATTGCATCTGCTTTTCTCCGGCAAACGAGCCCAGCGCGTCCCGAACCGATGCGCTTTTCGCGCCCTCAGCCAGTTCAAACACGACGCGCATGAAGAAATAATCCGTTTCAGCGTCGTTGAACTGCTGCGAATCGATGATATTGCCGCTGTTATCCGCCAATATTTTCGCCACCGTAGCGACCAGCCCCGGCTGGTCTGGGCAGGACAAAGTCAGGATCTGGCGGTTGGTTGGCATATTCTAATCTCTCAACAAGCGGATAATCCGCTCTACATGCGATCAACGGACTGATCTGGCCACAGTTTTTTGGCGAAGCCAATCGGATTTGGTCCAATGGCAAGGTGCTCGCCCGCTTCGCACGATCTCTGCACTTTATATCGGCGACGCCTCTGACTATAGCCGGTCAACAGGATCATCCGATGAGAAAAAGGACATCAGCAATATGAAAACCCGCGCTGCCGTAGCATTTGAAGCCAAGAAGCCGCTCGAGATTGTTGAACTGGATCTGGAAGGGCCCAAGGCGGGCGAGGTGCTGGTCGAGATCATGGCGACCGGCATCTGTCACACCGACGCCTACACGCTCGACGGCCTGGACAGCGAGGGCAAGTTCCCCAGCGTGCTTGGGCACGAAGGCGCGGGAATTGTTCGCGAAGTCGGTCCCGGTGTCACCAGCGTCAAGCCCGATGACCATGTCATCCCGCTCTACACCCCGGAATGCCGCCAGTGCAAAAGCTGCCTGTCCGGCAAGACCAACCTGTGCACGGCGATCCGCTCGACCCAGGGCCAGGGCCTGATGCCCGACGGCACCAGCCGGATGTCCTACAAGGGCGAGGCGATCTATCATTATATGGGCTGCTCGACCTTCTCCAACTTCATCGTCCTGCCGGAAATCGCCGTCGCAAAAATCCGCACCGACGCCCCGTTCAACACCAGCTGCTATATCGGCTGCGGCGTCACCACCGGTGTCGGCGCGGTGGTCAATACGGCGAAAGTGGAGCCGGGCTCCAATGTCATCGTCTTCGGTCTCGGCGGTATTGGCCTCAACGTGCTGCAAGGGTCGCGGATGGTCGGCGCGGACAAGATTATCGGCGTCGACATCAACGACGACCGCGAAGAATGGGGCAAGAAATTCGGCATGACCCA
>CAWUKF010000334.1:0-1652 GCA_963922745.1 uncultured Sphingomonadales bacterium | reverse complement strand
CCCACTTCCTTGCACTCGGCACCATCCAGCCGCGCGCCGGTCAGCGCTAGAAATTGCCCCAGCCGCCCCTCGAGCCGCGAGAGATACCAGCCACCGCCCACATCCGGGAACAGGCCGATGCCGGTTTCGGGCATAGCGAAACGGGTATATTCGGTGGCGACGCGATATTTGGCCGGTTGCGAGATGCCGACACCGCCGCCCATGGTGATGCCGTTCATGAAGGCGACCACTGGCTTGGGATATTCGAACAGCAGGTGGTTGAGCTGATATTCCTTGTAGAAAAACTCGCGCCCCTGCTTGCCGTCCGTCATGCCGGATTCGCGCAGCATGGCAATATCGCCACCAGCACAGAAACCGCGCCCCTCGCTATGGTCGATGATCACCGCCTCGACTTCGTCATCGTCGCGCCAGTCTTGCAGCGCGTCGATCATTCCCAGACACATGTCGAGGTTGAGCGAATGGATGACCTTGGGGCGGTTCAGGCTGATATGGCCCACCCGCCCGGTTTTTCTGATGATAAGATCTTCTGTCATAATTTTCCTATTGGCGGAGCAGTTCCCGCGATACGATCATTCGCATGACCTGATTGGTCCCCTCCAAAATGCTGTGCACTCTGAGATCGCGCCAGAAGCGCTCGATCGGATAGTCCTGCAGATAGCCGTAGCCGCCAAAAAGTTGCAGCGCATCGTTGACGATCTTGCTGCCATTGTCGGTTGCCAGTCGCTTCGCCATCGCGGCGAATTTGGTTTTATCAGGCGCACCTTCGGTGACCTTTGCCGCCGCAAGATAAAGCAGTGCGCGAGAGGCTTCCAGATCGGTGGCCATGTCTGCGAGCATGAACTGGGTGTTCTGGAAATCGCTGATCGGTTTGCCGAATTGCTTGCGCTCTTTGGTGTAATTGATCGCTTCATCGAGACAGCGCTGCGCGCCGCCGAGCGAACAGGCGCCGATATTCAACCGGCCGCCATCCAGCCCGGCCATCGCAATGCGAAAACCTTCGCCTTCGTCCCCCACGCGGTTTTCCACCGGCACGCGGACATTGTCGAAATTGACCTGGGCCGTCGGCTGCGAGTGCCAGCCCAGCTTTTTCTCGTTGGCGCCGAAGCTAACGCCTTCCATATCCTTCTCGATCACCAGGCAGGTGACGCCCTTTGCACCATCGTCGGAGGTGCGCGTCATGGTGACATAAATCTCGTTGGCGCCACCGCCTGAAATGAACTGTTTGGAACCATTGACGATATAATCGTCGCCATCACGGACCGCCTTGGTCTTCAGCGACGCCGCATCGGATCCCGCGCCGGCTTCGGTCAGGCAATAGCTGGAGATTTTCTCCATCGGGACCAGTGCGGGCAGATATTTGTCCTTCACCGCCTGCGATCCGAATGTGTCGATCATCCAGGACGCCATATTGTGGATCGAGATAAAGGCGCTGGTCGACGGGCAGCCATAGGCCATGGCTTCCATGATGATCGCGCTTTCCAGTCGACCGAGACCGATGCCCCCCGATTCCTCGGAAACATAAATGCCGCCAAACCCAAGTTCCGCGGCCTGCTTGACCGTATCGCGCGGGAAGATATGCTTTTCATCCCATTCGGCAGCGAACGGCGTGATCGCGTCGGCGGTGAATTTCTGCGCCATTTCCTGAATGGCAA
>CAWUKF010000333.1:0-1697 GCA_963922745.1 uncultured Sphingomonadales bacterium | reverse complement strand
TGCGGGTTACGTGTCTGTTAGGTGAGACCGCTAATGGCGATCGGAAGTCGATCAGCCTTCAGGAGAGTATGCATGCTTTTTCACACCATGGTCGGATCGAACGACATTGAACGATCCAAGCGCTTCTACGACACGGTGCTCGGCACCTTGGGTGCAGGGGAAGGGACGCGGAACATCGCCGACAGCGGCCATACCCGTCTGATCTACAATAACGGCAACGGAACCAACTTCATCGTCAGCCAGCCGATCAACGACGAACCGGCAAGCGCTGCCAACGGCAGCACAGTCGCCTTTTCCTGCGACTCGCCCGAGCAGGTGAAGCAGCTTCACGATACCGCCGTTGCCGCTGGCGGAACCTCGATCGAAGCTCCGCCAGGACCGCGCGAAACTGCCTCCATGGGCACCATCGAACTGGCCTATTTTCGTGATCCCGACGGCAACAAACTGTGCGGAATTCATTTTCCTGCCTGATCCGTCAGGCACGGGTCTGCTTCTAAACCTAGCGGACCTCGATCATGCGATCCCGCGAATGTCCGCTTTCCACCCAGTTGTTGCCGTTAAAAACGACCAAAGCTAGAGTCCGCTTTCGCGATAAAGCCGTCATTACAGAAATTGGTAACGGTCTTTTTTTTGTAAAAACAACCAAGATTCCAATTATCGCTAAACCATGTTCGTGCGGTCAAATAGTCCATATTCGATGGCAATTTCCATCCAACGAAACATCCCCTTTCATGACATAAACCAGCCCCTGTCCGGATGGTGCCTGGACAGCAACCCGCGCATCTTCAGGGCCGTGTTGCATCGCTGCGCGCTGCTGCCCGCACCACCCCTTTGAGCGGGGTTTCCCTCATGTGCATTCGGTGCAGTCCAGACCCCAGCCGGACCTTTCGGGGCTTAGTCAAAGGGATGGTCCCTTGGACGAATAAAATAGCTTCGAAAGGTATCAAACATGAAAAACACAGTCACACTCGTCGGCTTCGTAGGAAATGATCCAGAGGTTCGCGAAACCAAGTCAGACGCAACAATTACAAATATCTCTTTGGCAACAACACGCAGCTTCAAAGACAGCGAAGGCGAACGCCAGCAAGATACCGAGTGGCACCGGATTACCTGTTTCAATGGTATCGGAAAATGCGTTGCCGAACATGTCACCAAAGGTGCCATGATAATGGTTACAGGACGTATCCATTATACCAAGTGGACAGACGATAAAAACAACACTCGATATGGCTGCGAGATCATCGCTGAGCAGGTTGATTTTCTATCCAAGGCGAAAGCAAAATCTGCTGAATAGACATCACCATCATTGATCTTTCCGAGGCCCGGTAGCATCCGCTACCGGGCCTTCATTTTTCCTGCAATTCTAACTTTAAATTACGACAAAATGTACTCTTGTTTGCACTTTCGACATGGTAACAATCGCCCCGACTGATCCTTCAATCCAACAGAAAATTGGCAAAACCGCTCGGCAATTTTTGGCTTTTGCATGCTATTTGGTTGCCAAACGGCCATTTTGGACCTTTTCTCTCATGGTCCCACAAACACCCAAAGCATACACTTGAAGGAAAAATATTTGAAATCAGTTATTTACAGGTCGAGAAGAGAGCCTGGATCAGTCCTGCCGAGCTGGGAACTTGACAGTACACCGTACGCAGCTCGCTGCCTTGGATATATTGTTCTATATCAACTGGTTAAGC
>CAWUKF010000332.1:0-1744 GCA_963922745.1 uncultured Sphingomonadales bacterium | reverse complement strand
CGTGCCCGGCTGGGAAGACATCATCAAGAACCAGGACACGGTGCCGGTCGTCGCACTGGCGCTCGGACCGACGGCGGGCATGGGCGCAGCGCGCACCGTGGCCAGCCATTATTCGATCATGGTCAAGGGGCTGTCCCAGATATTCGCGGCCGGTCCCGCCGTCGCCGCAGCGATCGGCGACACGCTGACCAAGGAGCAGCTCGGCGGATCCGACATTCACGCGACCAACGGCGTGGTCGACGAGGAAGTCGCCAGCGAGGCCGAAGCGTTCGTCACCGCCCGCAAATTCCTCTCCTATCTGCCGAGCAATGTGAACCAGTTCGCTGCCCGCACCGAAAATTGGGACCCGGTCGACCGCCGCGAGGAAAGCCTGCTCTCTGCCGTCCCGCGCGCCGACAAGCAGGTCTATTCGATGCGCAAGATCATGACCTCGGTGTTCGACGAAGGCTCGGTGTTTGAAATGGGCAAGCGCTGGGGCCGCGCCGCGATTACCGCCTTTGCCCGGCTCGACGGCTGGCCGGTTGCGGTGCTGGCCAATGACCCGTCCTTTCTCGGCGGGTCCTGGGATGCCAAATCGTCGGAAAAGGTCGAACGCTTCGCCAAGCTCGCCGAACAATTTCACCTGCCGGTGGTCCATCTGGTCGACAATCCCGGCTTCATGATCGGCGCCGAGGCCGAGCGCACCGGCACCATCCGCTATGGCGTGCAGGCGATGAACGCGGTCTATCGCGCGACCGTGCCCTGGGCCAGCGTCATCGTCCGCCGCGCCTATGGCATCGCTGGCAGCGCGATGAGCAATGCGGAAAATTTCCAGTACCGCTTTGCGTGGCCCTCTGGCGACTGGGGTTCGCTGCCGATCGCCGGGGGGCTCGAGGTCGCCTACAAGAGCGATATCGAAAGCGCCGAGGATCCGGTCGCCCGGCTGGCGGAGATCAAGGCCAAGCTCGACAAGGTCACCTCGCCCTTCCGCACCGCCGAACAGTTCAGCGTCGAGGACATCATCGACCCGCGCGACACGCGGCCGCTGCTGTGCGAATTTGCCGAACTGGCCTGGCGGAAACTGGATGCCATTGGGCCGCGTTGAACTGCATGGTCCCGCGACCGGATAGAAACGGCGCAGAAGCACCAAATATTATTTCAATAAATCAGCGCCTTGGATCGATATGTGATGCCGGTCACGGAAATCTGGCGGAAATATCCTATCAGGAAGGACGGATGGGAGGTATCATTTCATCTACCGAAAACAACGGTTCATCGCTGATTCAGCAACGAGATGCCATTGCATCGGTCCATAGTCTGGCAATAAAAGAAGGAAGAAACGATGTATTTATCACCACGATCATTCATCAATCAGCCTGCTCAAGCCTTGGCCGAACACGAAATCCAGCGCGGCTATCAGCCGCTTTATCATCTCGACGTCGTCAACCACTGCCCCGGTTGCGGGAAATCGCACTGGCATGTCGGCCGGTTCAGCGCCGAATGCGCACATTGCGAAACCGCCCTGCCGCTGGCGATGGTCGCCAGCCAGCCGATGCAGCCGCGCTTCACCGAGCATTTCAGCAAGACCGCCATGGCGGCCTGACCGCCACGCGTCTATTCGGTCTTGCGATCAAATCGATCTGCGGTCATTCTGCGGTCCTCAGCAAAGGGGAAGACCATGACCGCAGACAGTAGCAAGCCTTTCACCATCGACCGCCGCCAGGCCCTGCGCGGAGCCGCCATGGCCGGCGCAGGCGCAATGTTC
>CAWUKF010000331.1:0-1797 GCA_963922745.1 uncultured Sphingomonadales bacterium | reverse complement strand
TCGACGGTTAGCGGGCAGCTGCCGTAGCCGTCATAGTTGGCCACCGACGGTTTGCCCTGAAGGGCGGCGAGGGCGTTGACGGCCACGATCGGTGCCTGTTTGCGGACCGCTGCCATGGTCTTGGCGTTGGGTGCATTGCAGGCGTCGCCGAGCGCGAAAATATTGGTATATTTTGAGTGACGGAGCGTCGCCGGATCAACATCGACGAAACCGCTTTCTGCCGCCAGCGGACTGGAGCGGATAAAATCCGGCGCGGTCTGCGGGGGGACCACATGGATCATGTCGAACGGTACCTCGACCCTCTTGATTTCTTCGCCATGCTTCTGTTCGAAGGTGGCGACTTTGGCCGGGCCGTCGATGGCAATCAGTCTGGACTCGAGTTTGAGATGCGCGTTGTAGCGCTCGACATATTCCATCAGCGCCGGGACATATTCCTGGACCCCGAACAGCACCGCGCCGCTGTTGTGAAACTGCACGTCGATATGGTCCAGCACGCCGGCTCTTTCCCACCGGCTGCACGAGAGATACATCGCCTTTTGCGGCGCGCCGGCGCATTTGATCGGCATCGGCGGCTGGGTGAACAGGGCGGTGCCGCCGTTAAGGTTCTTGACCAGGCGATAGGTGTAGGGCGCCAAATCGAAGCGGTAGTTGGAGGTGACGCCATTCTGGCCCAGCGTTTCGGGCAGGCCGTCGATTGCCGCCCAGTCCAGCTTGATTCCCGGACAGACGACCAGCACCCGATAGCTAATTTTCTGCCCGTCGGCTGTCCTGACGATATTATGCCCGGGATCAAAGGATGCGGCCGCCGATTTGATCCATCGCGCCCGGGCCGGGATCAGGTCCTTTTCCTTGCGATGGGTGAACTCGGCGGAAAAGGCCCCGCCCCCGACCATCGTCCAGCCCGGCTGATAATAATGGTCCTCGGCCGGGTCGATAATCGCCAGCGAAATCCGGCCGTCGCGTTTCAGCATGCTGGCCGCGGTGGCAATGCCGGCGGAGCCGCCGCCAACGATGACAACATCATAATCAAAAGTGGTTGCGTCAGTCATGGAGTCATCCTTCCGAAATTCTGCCTAGCTGGTAATGCGGTGCGCGATCATCCCGCCCAGCAGGGCAATTACAAAGGCCAGTGCAGGCACGGGATTGAGTGCCAGATCTGCGAGGCCGGGCCCCGGGCAGAGGCCGCTTATGCCCCAACCCGTACCGAATAATATCGCGCCGGTGACCAGCTTGCGGTCGATCAGCGATGTGCCGGGCAGCGAGAAATGGGCATCGGCAAAGGGCTTGTCGAGCCGCCGTTGAACGATCCAGGCCAGCGCCATCGGGATCATCGCTCCGCCCATCACGAAAGCGAGTGTCGGGTCCCAGCGGCCGAACAGGTCGAGAAAGCCCTGTACCCGGGCCGGATCGGCCATGCCGGAAAAGGCGAGTCCGGCACCGAACAGGGCACCGGCGCAAAGGGCGACCAGAATCTGTTTCACAGCAGGCCTCCCGCGCGCATCAGGGCGACCGTGGCAAAGCCGCTGGCCATGAAGATTGCGGTGGCGATCAGCGAGCGGGGCGACAGTCTCGACATGCCGCAGACGCCATGACCGCTGGTGCAGCCAGATCCGAGGCGCGTGCCATAGCCGACCAGCAAGCCGCCGATTAGCAGCGGAAGCACCGATGGCGGAAAGCGGGTGACGACGCCCCCGGTGATTGAGGACAGAATGAATGCGCCTACGGGCAGGCCGAGAACAAAGGCCGCAGCAACCGGGCGCGGTACGCCGCTGTCGGCAATGCCGGTGGCGCGTGCCG
>CAWUKF010000330.1:0-1874 GCA_963922745.1 uncultured Sphingomonadales bacterium | reverse complement strand
CCTTCGCCGATTATCTCGGCGACATCGTGCTGCGTATCGAGGACTGGCCCGAGCAGGAGATACTGGACCATTTCGGGATGACCAGCCCCTATCAGCTGTCCGGCCTGTATCAGGGCGTGCCAGTCGGCGAGAAGTCTTCATGGGCGCAGCCGAGCGGGGAGGGCGATCATATCACGCTCTATCGTCGCCCGCTGCTGGCTGAAATGGCCCAGACCGGGGTCGGGCTGGAGGAGCTGATCCGCCATGTCGTTATCCACGAGGTCGGCCATCATTTCGGTCTCAGTGACGCCGACATGCACGCAATCGAGGACAGCGCGGAAGATTGAGTGCCCCCGCCTCGCGCAACCGGATCAGGCCTGGTAGGTCGGCGATTCATTGCTCGCCAGGCTCACCCCAACAATAGCCGCCATCGCCGCGATAAATCCCGGAATGATCTCGTAAACACCGGGTCCGCCCAGAAACGCGCTGTTCCAGCCCATCGCGATCCAGAATATCACCACCAGCGCTCCGGTCACCAGCCCGGCCACCGCCCCAGTCCCGGTCATCCGCGGCCAGGTTAGCGACAGAATGATCAGCGGTCCGAATGCCGCGCCAAAGCCGGCCCAGGCGTTGCTAACCAGCCCCAATACCTTGCTGTCCGGATCGCGGGCGATGAAGATCGCGACCAGCGCGACCAGCGCCACCGCGACCCGCCCGACATTGACCAGCTCCCGCTCGCTGGCCTGCTTGCGCAGGAACAGCCGGTAGAAATCCTCGGTCAGCGAACTCGACGATACCAGCAATTGCGAGCTGATCGTGCTCATGATCGCCGCCAGCAGCGCCGCCAGCAGGAAGCCGGTGATCAGCGGATGGAACAGCGCATTGGCGAGCAGGATGAAGATCGTTTCCGGATCCTCCAGCACCAGCCCGTTGCGCTCGACATAGGCACGGCCGGCGATGCCGACGCCGATCGCGCCGATCAGCGCCACGCCCATCCAGCTCATGCCGATATTGCGCGCCGTCGCCACCTGCGGCACCGAGCGGATCGCCATGAACCGGACGATGATATGCGGCTGGCCGAAATAGCCGAGCCCCCAAGTGATCGCGGACAGAAAGCCGATGAAGGACAGCCCCGCAGTCAGGCTGAGAAAATCCGGATCGACCCCGGCCAGCGTCGCGGTCACCGCGCTTGCCCCGCCATCGTCGGTCAGCACCACGATCGGCATCAGCACCAGCGCCACCACCATGATGCAGCCCTGGACAAAGTCGGTAAGGCTAACGGCCAGAAAGCCGCCGACCATCGTATAGGCCAGCACCACGCCCGCGGTCATCCAGATGCCGAGCATATAGTCGCTCATCCCGGTATCGCCGAAAAATCCGGCAAAGCTGGTCTCGAACAATTTGCCGCCGCCGACCAGACCGGCTGCGGTATAGACCGCGAAGAACAAGACGATGATGATCGCCGAGGTCACCCGCAGCTGCAGCGCCTTGTCGGGAAAGCGGTTGGCGAGAAATTCGGGGATGGTGAGGGCATTGCCCATCCGCTCGGTCTGCTCGCGCAGCCTGGGCGCGACCACGATCCAGTTGACCAGCGCGCCGCAAAACAGCCCGATCCCGATCCACACCTCGACCAGCCCGGCGGCATAGAGCGCCCCCGGCAGACCGAGCAGCAACCAGCCCGACATATCGGACGCACCAGCGGACAGCGCGGCGACGGCGGGATGCAGGTTGCGGCCACCGAGCAGATAGCCTTCGCTGCTGTCGGTCGACTTGCGCCAGGCGTAAAAGCCGATCGCGAGCATCAGAATGAAATAGAGGGCGAGTGAAATAAGCGTTCCGGTCTGCATGCGGCATACATAACGATTTTGGCGCGCGAGTCACCTTTTGCGTTTTTC
>CAWUKF010000329.1:0-1891 GCA_963922745.1 uncultured Sphingomonadales bacterium | reverse complement strand
CCGGCGGGCTTGCCAGCCCAAGTCCCGTCAGTTCGCGGAGCAGGATTGCGATTGCGGCAGCCTCCTCATGCTTGGCGGCGATCTTGGCGACGACCTCGCGCGGCTGGTGGTCGGTGGCAAAATCGCCGAACTGGCTTTCGGCACCGATGATCTCGACGCTGGTTTCGCTATAGTCGCCGAGATTGTGTCCGCGCAGGACCTGGCGGGCGCGGGCGAAGACATGGTCGCAGAATTTCTGCGCCTTGCGGGCGGCTTCATAGCCGTAGAAGCTGACATAGGTGCCGCCGCGAAAGCCTTCGCCATAGGTCAGGCAGGTCTTGTACTGGTCCGGTGGCGGATAGCCACGGGCCGGGGATATATGTACTTCGTCCGGGCCGAGCTGTCTGATTTCGACCGCGGAAAAATCGCAGACCACATCGGGCAGCATATAGGCCTGCGGATCGCCGATCTCGTAGAGCATCTGTTCCGATACCGTGCCGACGGTGACGCAGCCGTCGGTGCCTTCGGGCTTGCTGATGGTGAACGACCCGTCCGGCGACACGGTGCCGATCGGATAGCCGATATTGGCGATATCGCCGGCCTCTTCCCAGTCGGTATAATTGCCGCCAGTGGCTTGCGGTCCGCATTCGAGCAGGTGGCCTGCCAGACTGCCGCTGGCGAGCAGGTCGTGGTCGCTCGCGGACCAGCCGAATTCGTGGATGCAGGCCCCCAGCGTCACCGCGCTGTCGACGCAGCGGCCGGTGATTACGATATCCGCGCCTTCCGCCAGCGCCCGGGCAATCGGAAAGGCGCCGAGATAGGCATTGATGCTGGCGATCTTTTTCCTGTCCGGAAAGCCCGCGCCGGTGAACATTTCGGTCGGCGCGGCGTCGACGATCGCATCCAGATCGGCCAGCAGATTGTCGCCGGTGATCACCGCAACCGTGAGATCCAGACCCAGTTCACGGATCAGGGTCCGTGCCGCTTCGCCACAGGCTGCGGGATTGACGCCGCCGGCATTGGCAATGACCTTCACCCCCTGCGCGGCGATGGCGCGCGCGTGAGGTTTCAGGACCGCGCTGATGAAATCTCCGGCAAAACCCGCTGCGGGATCCTTGCTGTACGCGCGCGCCAGGATCGACATCGTGATCTCGGCGAGATAGTCATAGACCAGATAATCCACGCCCGCATCAAGCAGTTGCGGCGTGGCCATGGCGCTTTCGCCCCAATAGCCACTCGCACCGCCGATGCGAACGCTTTTGTTTGGCATGGGCTAACCCATCCGGTGCAGCGCGCAGAGCTTGTTGCCATCCGGGTCGCGCAGATAGGCGAGGTAGAGACTCATGCCCGGATTTTCGCGGACGCCCGGAGGATCTTCGATAGCGGTGCCACCGGCTTCCACGCCCGCCTTGTGCCAGGCGTCGGCCTGCTCCGGATTCTCCATGGCAAATCCCACGGTCATGCCATTGCCGCAGGTCGCTTCCTTGCCATCGATCGGGGGCGTGACCATGAAAATCCCGTCATTGTGCAGGTACATCAGCCGTCCCTTGGGATCGACGATCGCTTCCTGCCCACCAATGCTTTTGAACAGGGAATCGTAGAATTTCTTCGAGCGGTCGATATCGTTCGATCCGACCATCATGTGACTGTACATCTTGTTCTCCTTTGTTGTGGGCTAGACTTTTGGCTGAGCTGCGGCTCGGAGGCAATCTTGCTCTTGTTCTAGTCGGCTCGCATCTTTAAGCGAGTGATTAATTTATTCAAGCGGGACAGGATCAAAATGGAACTGAGAGACAAGATTGTCGTCATCACCGGTGGTGCCAGCGGGATCGGAGCCGCGATGGCGCGTCGCTTTGCCGCGGAAGGCGCCAAGGCAGTCATCTGTGCCGACCGCGATCTGGCCGGTGCGCGG
>CAWUKF010000328.1:0-1909 GCA_963922745.1 uncultured Sphingomonadales bacterium | reverse complement strand
GACGCCGGCCCACAGATCGGGTCGGCGGTCTTCGGCCATGGTGGCGATGGTAGAGGCGGCCTTGCCGACATCGGCGCCGCTGACAAACCAGATGCCGCGCCCTGCGCCCTGGTCATAGGCCCGGGACGCATAGCCCTCTAGCACGCGCTTCGGCCCGGTCAGCGTCCTGTCCGGTTCGAAATACATATTGTGATAGCCAAGCCCGTCATAGGCCAGCCAGCGGTAAAAGGGGTCGAGCTCTGCCATGATACCGAGTTCGCGCCAGCGCAGCTTCGAGATGGTCAGGCCGACACCGGCATGGACCAGGATCGGATATTGCCCGGAAAAACGGGCGATATAGCGTGGCAGCATCGGCGTGCGGAAGGGAAGGCTGTCGACGAGGGCGCTGCCCATCGCGCCACCCTCAATAAAGAAGCCGCGCAGCAGGTCGGTTTCCTGATCCATGGCTTCCCGGAACTCGGTGAACGAGCGCACCGCCAGGGTCAGATTATAGCCGCGCAGAAACGCCTTGCCGATCGCTTCCAGCCGGGCCTCGTGACTCTTGTCCGCAAGGTCAAAACCGCGAACGCGAAATTCCACGCGGCGGGGATCGAGGGCCAGGATCTTCCGGATGAACGCTGGCGGCGGCCTCAGCGTGTCATCGTCCTGGCCGGTCAGATGGATGCGGTCATTACCGGTCATCGCTGGATGCTCCAAATTTGCTTGCTTCGCAGCATATCGCATAGACCAATCCAGCGCCCGCAGCAAAACATCTCGTCCGGTTCGGGCCAGCGCGACCGGATATCTGGCGCACCCGTTTACCAAATGCGGCCAACAGGCCCGATGACCATTGAATTTCTTAACCAGCTCGGGTTGATGAGCCCCGCCACTGGCGGGCGAAACGAGGAGGGCCAATGAAAAGCATATTGGTTGTCGGCGTCCGCGGTATCCCGGAAGTGGAGGGCGGCGTCGAAAAACATGCCGAATGCCTGTTTCCGCTGATCGCCGATCGGGGCTGGACCATATGTCTCGCGGGTATGAAGCCCTTTCTCAAACCCGGCCAGTATCGCGGCGTCCGGCTGTGGCGCGCGCCGTCCCTCGGGGTCTTCAAAATCGATTACTGGCTTTATACCGCCGCCGCGCTGGTCAAGGCGATCCGGATGCGACCGGATATTGTCCATTTTGCGCGGCTGGAATCGGCGGCGCTGTTGCTCGCCTACAAGATGATCGGCTGCAAGACGATCGTGCGCTACGGTGCCGATTGCAATGCCCAGCCGTGGAGCGGGCCACGGAAATGGGCCATGCGTTGCGCGCAATATCAGCTGCGCTGGGCGGACGGCATCATTGCGCTAACCCCGGCCCTGGCCAAAAAGCTGCAGGCCTCCGGCAAGGGCAAGAGGATTCACGTCATCGGCAACGCGCTCGACCAGCCGGTGCACCGTCCGCAAGACGCCAGCGAGCTGGTCGACGGCGACTATATCCTGTTTGTCGGCCAGATATCGCATAAGAAAAATGTCCACGGCCTGATCTCTGCATACCGGGTATTTGCCAAGCGGCATCCGCAGGTGAAGCTGGTGATCGTCGGTCGCTGGGGCAAAAAGGCCGAGCGCAAACAGATCGAGGCGCTGGACGACGACCGGATCGTGATGCTGGGAGCATTGCCGCGGTCCGAAATCGCACCACTCTATCGCGGTGCCCGGTTTTTCGTAAACCCGTCGATCCGCGAGGGTCATTCCAACACATTGCTGGAAGCAATCGGCTTCGGTTGCCCGGTGCTGCTGAGCGATCTGCCGGAAAACAGGGATTTGCGGCTGGAAGCGAAACATTATTTCAATCCCGCCGATGTCCGCAGCATGGTCAGTGCGCTGAGCCGTGCCCACGCCAATCCGGGTACCTATCGGGTCGCGCCGGACCGGTTTCCACAATGGGG
>CAWUKF010000327.1:0-1977 GCA_963922745.1 uncultured Sphingomonadales bacterium | reverse complement strand
GGTCGTGATTGCCGGTGATCCAGATCCAGTCCAGCGCCGCGGTCATGGCGGCGAGCCGCCTCGCGGCCTCCGGTTCCAGCCGCGCTTCGCCGCCGTCGTCGTGATAATTATCGCCAAGGCAGAAGACCGTGGACACGCCGGTCTTTGCGACCAGCTGGCCAAGTTCCTCCAGCGTCGCCTGGCTGTCATAGGGGGGCAGCATCTGCCCCTGCCGGGCATAGAAACTTGCCTTTTCGAGATGCAGGTCCGCGACCAGCAAGGCGTTTTTTGCTGGCCAGTACAGTGCGGCAGGACCGACGATGGCAAAGCGGTTGCGGGCGAACATAAGGGGAACCATGGAGCTGCTATGCGATGAACATGGCGACGATGCAAGCCGCTCTATTGGAATTTCCCGGGCAACCATCCTATATGCGCTGCCATGACCGAATCTTCCTCTCCCGTAAAAGTCGCCGCGCTCTATCATTTCGCGGTGGTCGACGATCCCGCGGCCCTGCGCCAGCAGGTGCTGCCGCTGTGCGAAGCGCATGAGCTCAGGGGCACGATCCTGCTCGCTCCGGAAGGTATCAATGGCACCATCGCGGGTACGCCGGCCGCCATCGACCAGGTGATCGCCGGACTGCGGGCGTTGCCGCGCTTTGCCGATCTCGAAGTCAAATATTCCGAGGCCAGCGCCATGCCCTTTCTGCGGATGAAGGTGCGGCTGAAGAAGGAAATCGTCTCGATGGGCGTCGAGGGCGTCGATGCCGCGACGCAGAAAGGCGACTATGTCGACCCGGCGGACTGGAACCAGCTGATTGCCGATCCCGAAACGATCGTGATCGACACCCGCAACGCCTATGAAGTGGCGATCGGCACCTTTGACGGTGCCATCGACCCAAAAACCGAATCCTTCCGCGACTTCCCGGCCTGGTTTGACGAGTTTGCCGAGCAACTGCGTCAGGATTCGAAGGCCAAACCGAAGATCGCGATGTTCTGCACCGGCGGCATTCGCTGCGAAAAGGCGACCGCCTATGTCAAGGCAAAGGGTTTTGACGATGTCCAGCATCTCAAGGGCGGCATCCTGAAATATCTCGAACATGTGCCGGAAGCCGACAGCCTTTGGCATGGCGACTGTTTCCTTTTCGACCAGCGGGTCGCGGTCGGACACGGATTGCGCGAAGCCGACTATGACCAGTGCTATGCCTGCCGGATGCCGCTCAACGCCGCCGACCGCGCGTCGCCCGACTATATTCCCGGCGAAGCCTGTCCACATTGTATCGACCAGCGCACCGACGAGCAGCGCGCCCGCTACCGCGAGCGTCAGCGCCAGGTCGAGAAAGCGGCGGAAGAGGGCAGGCAGCATCTGGGCACGCCATGACGGATTTGCCGGTCCTCTACAGTTTCCGGCGCTGTCCCTATGCGATGCGGGCGCGCATGGCGCTGCTGGTCAGCGAGACCCCGGTTCGCCTGCGCGAGGTCGTGCTGCGCGACAAGCCCGAAGAGATGATCGCCGCTTCTGCCAAGGCGACGGTTCCGGTGCTGGCCCTGTCCGATGGTCCGGTGATCGACGAAAGCCTCGCGATCATGCGCTGGGCACTGGATCGCCACGACCCGGAATCCTGGCTGCAGGGCAGCGATGCCGAGGCGGAGTTGATCGCGGAAGCGGACGGCCCGTTCAAGCACCATCTTGACCGCTATAAATATCCGGTCCGCTACGACGATGTCGATCCCGACGAACATCGTGCCGGCGGCCGGCGGTTTCTCGAAAAGCTTGATCGCCTGATTGCGGCCTCGGGCCAGCTTCTGTCAGCGAGGCCCACGCTCGCGGACTACGCGATCTTTCCCTTCGTCCGCCAGTTCGCCAATAATGACCGCGACTGGTTCGACCCATTGCCCCTGCCCGCCCTGCAGGAATGGCTCGCCGGCCATCTCGCCTCGTCGCTGTTTGCTGTCACGATGCAGAAATATCCACAATGGCAAAGCGGCGATGAGGAGCCG
>CAWUKF010000326.1:0-2038 GCA_963922745.1 uncultured Sphingomonadales bacterium | reverse complement strand
ATCGGCGCGCTGGCCGTGATCCTGTCGCTGATCGCCATCGGCCTGGCCAGCGGCATCGTCCGGACCTTTGTCCGCGACTACGGCTTCCGTCTCGACAAGGTGGCAAGCGGCCAGCCCGGATTCCGCAGGCGGCGCGGGCTGTTCACCCTGACCGACATGGTCATGCCGATCCACCGCGTCCAGGCCGCCGTGCTGCAGACCGGCCCGGTGCGCGAGCGCTATGGCTGGTACCATCTGAAATTCATCTCGCTGGCCGGCGACAGCGGCGGTGAAACCGACCATAGCGCCGCACCCTGCGCCACATTGGCGGAAATTGACCCGATCCTGGAGCCATGCGCGATCCACCGCCCCGGGCCGGATCTCGCCTTTCGACCGGTCAGTCCGGCCTTCTGGTGGCGCGGCGCGATTGTGGTCACGCTGTTGCTCGCAGCCATCGCCCTTGGTGCCGGATTTTTCGTCCATCAGGGATTCTATACACTCATCCTGCTCGCCCTGCCGGTGTCCGGAATCCGGTATCTCGACTGGCACCATCATCAATATGCCCTCGGCGACAGCCAGCTGTTCGTCCGAACCGGCTGGTGGAGACGGCGGCATACTATGCTGCTGCGGCGCAAGATCCAGACCGTCGACGTCAGGCAGTCGCCGCTCGACCATCCGCTCAATCTCGCCAGTGTCACGATAGGCATCGCCGGTGGCTCCGCGATCCGGCCACTCATGATCAGGGACATTGATTTCGACCAGGCGATGAAATTGCGGACGGCGCTGATCGGTCCGCAAAATCGCCCTTGACTAAGGCCGCCAGATATCCTCGATAGTTACCAAAGATATTTTCGGAGAGAAAAATGCTGAGAACAAGATTTGCCCTGCTGCTGCCGCTGGCGCTGCTGACCACCGCACCACTGAACGCCCAGACCCCCGCGGCCCAGCATGCCACTGCCCCGCAAGCCGAGGCCCTGCACAATATCATCGACGAATATTGGGCCTATCAGCTCGACCAATATCCCGAATTCGCGTCCTCGCTGGGTGTCGACGATCCGGTCGGCCGGGTCAGCGATCCTAGCTTGGAAGCAGAAGACAAGCGCGTGGCAAAGGCCAGGGCCTGGCTCGAACGGCTGGATGCGATCGACACCGCCCCACTGAGCGAGGATGACAAGACCAATTATGGTATCCTGCACCGCACGCTGGCGGAGGAAGTGGAGGCGAACAGCTATGGCCAGCGCACGATCAACTTCACCAACCGCGGCGGCTGGCACCAGAGTTTCGCCAGCATGCAGAACAATCTGCCGTTCCGCAACGCGCAGGATTACCGGACCTATATCAACCGGCTGAAGCAATATGCCAAGGTCAATGACCAGTCGATCGCAGTTGCCAACAAGGCCCTCGCCGGCGGCTATGTCCAGCCGTGCGTGTCGATGGAAGGCTATGAAACGAGCATTTCCGGGCTGATGACCGATGATCCGAAGGACTCGCGCTTCTACCAGCCGTTCACCCGCAAACGCCCCGAATCGATCGACGAAGCTACGTTCGCAGGTCTCGCCAATGAGGCAGCCGACACCATCAAAACCGTGATTGACCCCGCTCTGCGCAAGCATCTCGGCTGGTACACGAAGAGCTACGCTCCGAAATGCGCAAAGGCCCCCGGCATCTCGGCCCAGCCCGGCGGTGCCAAATATTATGATTTCCGCATCCGGCAGATGACCACCACCGACAAGAGTGCGGACGAGATTCACAATATCGGCCTGAGCGAAGTGAAGCGGATCCGGGCCGAGATGGTCGAGGTGGCCAAGGAGGCAGGTTACGACACGCGCGAGGCGTTTATCGAGCATCTGCGCACCGATCCGCAATATTATGCGAAGACGCCGGAAGAGCTGATGGAAAAGGTTGCTCGGGTGACCAAGACGATCGACGGCAAAATGCCCTCGATCATCGGCAAGCTCGCCCGACTACCCTATGGCATCAAGGAAATCCCGGCGGAGACCGCGGAAGGCACGACAACGGCTTATTATAATCCCGGATCGCCCGATGTCGGCATTGCCGG
>CAWUKF010000325.1:0-2046 GCA_963922745.1 uncultured Sphingomonadales bacterium | reverse complement strand
ATCTATCTCGGCATCGGCGGCGCGCCGGAAGGCGTGCTGGCGGCTGCGGCGCTGCGCTGCGTCGGCGGCCAGTTCAAGGGCCGGCTGCTGTTCCGCAACGATGACGAGCGCCAGCGTGCCTATAAATGGGGTATCGAGGATCTCGACAAGATTTATGATCTCAAGGAACTGGCCAAGGGCGACGTGATCTTTGCTGCGACCGGCGTGACCCACGGTTCGTTGCTCGAAGGCGTCAAGAAATTGCGCGGTGGCAAGATGACCACGGAGAGCGTCGTCATGCGCGCCTCCTCCGGCACCGTGCGCTGGGTGAAGAGCGAGCATCGCAAGACCTGATGCAAGGCACCTTGCCCGGAAGGCTTCTGGCCCGAGCCAGAAAATTGCGCTTCGGCCTGTGCCTGTTGCCCTTGCTGGTATCGGGCTGCATTTCTCCGGTAGAATATGGTCCCATACCGCATAGCGACTATGTCGCGAACGAACGGTGCCGGCCCGGGGTACAGCCGGCGGACCGGTTCGCGGACAAGCCCTATTTTGCCGTGACCAGCCGCTTGCCGGATTGTCGGACGGAAATGGTGGAGCTGCTCAGCCAGCGCAGCGACACCGTCCGCTACGCGCGATTCGGCGACCCTGCCGACATGGAAATCACCGACGCCAAGGGCAAGCTAAAGACGCAGACGCGTATTCCGCTTGCCCTGAACAATGACCAGCAGTGGTGGGATGATCTGGCGGCGGCAATGCAAAAGCGTGACGGCCGTGTCCTGCTCTATGTCCACGGCTTTCGGGAAACATTCTTCACCAGCGCTCGCGACAGCGCACAGATTGCCCGGCTTTCGGGGCTGGACATACCGATGGTGCATTATAGCTGGCCCTCGCAGGGCGAGTTTCTGAAATATGCCGCCGACGAAACCAACATGTATTATAACGAACGCCAGTTCCGCAGCTTTCTGACCAAGCTGGCGCAACAGCCATGGACAAAGGAAATCATTCTCGTCGCCCATTCGCTGGGCGTGCGGCTGGCGATCCCGGCGATCGAATATGTCGATCGCAACAGCAGCAACGCCGATTCGAGCAATATCTCCAATATCATCCTTGCCTCGCCCGATGTCGATCGTCAGGATTTCGAACGCGACATTGCCGAGACCGTGCTCGCCATGCGCCGGGTCAACAATGATCGCCGGATCACGGTCTATGCTTCCGCAAAGGACAGGGCGCTTGGCCTGTCATACAGTTTTCACGGCTATCCCAGACTGGGGCGTCCGGATTGCTTCAACCCGTTCGAGGCGGCGTCGCTGCGCGAGCAGGGCTATGCCGAGCGATGCTATGCCGCGAAGACCAAATATGACACCGAACCGGACAAGAGCGGACTGACCATTATCGACACCACCGCCGTCAGCCGCGGCCAGACCGGTCACAGCGACTATCTCCGCAGTGCACTGGCCTGCACCGATTTCGCGGCGGTCGTCAACGGCACCGAAAGCACCAACAGCAAGCGAACGGCCACCAGGTTGCTGCATGTTTTCGAACTGCTGCCCGATCCCGACGGCGCAGATCTCGACGATGCGGAGATATGTCGCCGCAAGCCCGTCCAATGATCTCGGCTCCCGCCTCACGCCATGCAGCGCGATTCTCTAGAACTGGATGAACTGCTGGCGAGGGCCCGGGCCTGCGCCATCTGCGAGGGGCTGCCGCTGGGCCCGGCGCCGTTGCTGCAAGCGGGTGCCGATGCCCGAATCCTGATCGCCGGCCAGGCTCCGGGCAGAAAGACCCACATCAAGGGCCGCCCGTTTGACGACGCCAGCGGCAAGCGACTGCGGCAATGGCTCGGGGTGACGGAAGCACAATTTTACGACCCCGATATTTTCGCGATCCTGCCGATGGGCTTCTGCTATCCCGGCACCGGCAGCGGCGGCGATCTGCCGCCCAGGCCGGAATGTGCCCCGGCCTGGCGCGAACCGCTACTGCAGGCGATGCCGCAGATCCAACTGACGCTGGTGCTTGGCCAATATGCCCTCGACTGGCATCTGGGCGAGAGAAAAACGCGGACGCTGA
>CAWUKF010000324.1:0-2047 GCA_963922745.1 uncultured Sphingomonadales bacterium | reverse complement strand
CCGCGCAGGGCGATGCTGTTGCTGCTGTCGATCGGCACCACGGTTACCGGCGCGCGCAGGCCTTCGCCGCCGCCCTGGGCAGCCAGCGCCTGCAATGAGGTTGCGATTTCTCGGGCCCCGGCATTTTTCAGGGTGACGATCGTGCTGGCGGCGCTGTCGCGGTCGATTTCCCCGACCAGGCTGCGAATCCGGCGGATATTGTCGGCATAGTCGACGATCACCAGGCTGTTGGCGTTGCGGTTGGAGGTAATCGATCCCTGCTTGCTGACCAGCGGCCGCAGCGTTTCCAGCGCCTCGGTGGCGACAATAGATTTCAGCCGCACCACCTCGGTGACCAGCTGGTTACCCTCGGCCCCGCGCGATCCGAGCCGGGTCGGCTGCGAAGCCGCGCCATCGGCGGGCTGGATCCGATAGGCGCCGCGCGTCGTCGGAATCGCGACCAGATTATTGGCGCGCAGCGTCGACAGGAAAATCTCGAAATATTCCGAACGGCTGAGCGGCCGGTCGGTCACCACCGAAACCTTGCCCTGCACGCGGCTGTCGAGAATGAAGGTGCGCCCGGTAACCTTGGCCGCGTCCTGGACGAAGGCCCGGATATCAGCGTCACGGACATTCAGCGTATGCTGGGCCGACGCCGGCACGGCCCACAGGCCGACGGCGAGAGCGAGCATGGCGATGATCCGGGAAAACAGGCTGCGCATTATTGGGCTCCCAGATTGACAGCGACCGGAACCGTATCGGCTCCGCGCTCGACTTCGACGGACAGACGGGTGCCCGGCCGGATTTGGCTCTTCAGCGTTTCGATATCGCTGGTCGAGCCGACCGGATTGCCATTTATCGATACTATGACGTCACCGTCGCGAAAACCCGCACTCTTGAACAGACTGCCATCACCTAGAGGAGAGATGACAATACCGGTGACCTTGCCCTGTTCGTTCCGGGGTGCCAGCGAGGCAATGCCGGGTATCTCGTTGCCAGCCAAAGACAAGGAAGCGGGCGCGTCCGGATCTTCCGTGCCGACGGTTTGCGCCGGGACCGACTGGTCGAGATAGAGGCTCTCCAGCACGCCGCCACGATTGATGATGACATGATCGAATTCCACGCTGTTCAGCGTCACACCCGACATGATCTCCTCACCAACAACATAATTTTCCTGCACGCCATCGGGTCCCGCCAAAATAGCCGATCCCAGTCCCGACGCCTCGTTCATGCGGATACCGAACAGGGTCAGTTGCAGCGAGGTCACGACATTGGCGGTCTGCGCCGCGCCGCCCCGGAAAAACGGGTCGAAGCTGCTGAACAGGGTGAGCCGCGATTGCGGGGACAATATCTTGATATCATTGGCACGATAGTCACCCACCGGTCCGAGCGGCGTCAGCACCAGCCACACCAGCCGGATCGTCTGGATCAGCAGCAAAACCGCCAATATGCCAAGCAGAACGGGATAGGGTCCCCGCCGGTCATACCAGCGGGTCATAAGGTCCAATCTGTCCGAATAGCTGTTACCCACGAATCCCCGCACCCTTGCAATCCCCGTCGCGCTATAGCGATTTCACGACCATTCGACGACTCATTGATGACGAAAATATTACAGCTTCGTTTGGATTTGCGCAAAAAGTCAGGGCAGTTGCATATCCAGCAGAGCGCCCAGATCATCCAGCGCCTGCTGCTCCGAAGACACCTTGATCGCCGCCATGCCCAGCGCTGCCGCCGGTTTGCAGTTGATCCCGAGATCGTCGAGATAGATGCACTCCGCCGGCTCGACGTCCAAAGCCTCGCACATCATCTGGTAAATTCGCGGATCGGGCTTGCGGATGCCTGCCTTGCTGCTCTCGATGATATGATCGAACCGCTGCATGATATCCTTCACTGCCGCCGCCTTCTCATCATCCATCGCCATGCCGGACCCCTTGCCTGCGGGCACATTGTTGGTGATGCAGGAGATTCGAATCCCCTCGCTCTTCAGCCGGTCGAGCGTTTCCACCATCCGCGGCCGCACGTCCCCGGCCAGCCGCGCCAGCACATCAGCGCCGCGCAGCTCGATGCC
>CAWUKF010000323.1:0-2129 GCA_963922745.1 uncultured Sphingomonadales bacterium | reverse complement strand
CAACCTCCTGCCCGATCTGTTCGACGACTGGTCAAATCGGTACGAGTCCACCGAGGCAGACCCCAATGCTGCCGCCGACGCCTATCTGCAGCACGAACGCCGGCATGATCTGCAGGGGCTGCGCGGATGCTATACGCAGGAAATCTACAAGGACTTCGAGTCCGGAGCTACCGGCGCGACGATCCGATTCAAACTGCCCAATGACACTTATTGGGAACGGATCATTGATCGCCCGGGCCGCTTTGGCAAAAAGGCGCATTTCCAAAAGGGTGGGCGGTGGCGCGGCCATTGCTGGCTTCATCCCCAGGACAATTTTGCGACCCTCGCCGCAATGGATGAAATCTGGATTGAGGAAGGCATCATGGATGCCGTCGCCACCCGCCAGGCGTTCCAGAACCGCGATGTAAAGCGGGGCGTTGTCTCTGCCATGTCGGCCAACGTCTTCCCAGATCAGTTTTTTGATAATTTGCGGAAGGCGATAGCGGAAAGCGATAAACCCAAGCATCGCCCGAAGATCATCTGGGCCTTTGATGTTGGCGCTGCCGGCGTTGTCTATACGCGCAAATTTGTCGCCCGCCTGGAAGCCGATGGCTGGCCCACCGGCGCTGCCCAGGTCCGGCCAGACGGCGAAGGCACAAAGCTGGACTGGAACGACCTGTGGCTGCGCCAGATGGACTGGAAGGGCGAGGATGAATATGCGCCGTTCAGCGAACAGTCGATCGAGGGCTATTTATACAATGGCGATATCACCATCGCCAAGACGGAGCGGGTCAAAGCAAAGCTGATCCTTGAACGCACCAAATTCTCAACTGCCGATTTCCATCATGGCAACAAAATGTGGTTTGCCCGCAAGACCCAAGAAACCGAGACAGAATCATCCCAGCTGATCGTTACCGAAATCTGCAACTGCTCTTTCCGCCTGCTCTACCGCGAATATGAACCGGTTGATGATGAAGGTTTCTACTTCATCGAAATGCGATTCCCCAAAAAGGGCCGGGTGGAAAAGGCCCGGTTCAGCGCATCGGCCTGCGCCACCAATGGAGAGTTTCAGAAGCGGATGATGACCTTTGCCGCGTCTTGGTCGGGCACTCAGGAACAACTCCAAAGCATCATCAAACGGCAGCTTAACGATCTGAAAACCGTTCAACCGATCGACTTCACCGGCTACAGCAAGCCTCACAAGACTTGGGTTTTGGGGGATATCGCGGTGCATCAGGGCCGCGTGATCCCGATCAACCGCGAACATTATTTCGACATCGGCAAGACAGCGATCAAGCGCAAGGCCAGTCAGAACCTGCTCGATATCGACTATGACGCCGATAAAATCAGCTTCGAATGGCTGAACGATATCTGGGCGGCATGGGGTGAAAAGGGCTTGGTCGCCTTTGCCTTTTTCAACATGTCCGCCTTTGCCGTCCAGATCCGCGAGAAACATAAATCGCTCGGCTTTCTGGAAGTCACCGGCGAGCCGGGTTCCGGCAAATCGACCCTGATGGAATCGCTCTGGCAGAGTTTCGGGCGGTCCGGCTATGAAGGCCAGGATCCGAACAAGGGCACCGTCGCCTGGCTGGCCCGGTCGATGATGGGCGTGTCCAACCTGCCGGTCGGCCTGATCGAGGGCAACCGCGACGCCGAAAAGAAAAGCCATATCCGGCAATTCGACTGGAACGAACTGCTGACCCTCTACAATGGCCGGTCGCCGCGCGGCACCGCGCGCAAAACCTCGGGCAATGAAGTGTCCGATCAGCCGTTTTACGGATCGGTCTACCTGATGCAGAATGATCCGATCGATGCGATGCCGGCGGTGCTGGAACGGATCATGACGATGAACATCGACAAGGCCGCATGGACCGATGAAACAACCGCTGCCGCTCGCCGGATAGAGGCGATGCCGATGGACCGCATGTCGGGAACTTTGGTGCATATCATCCGGCAGGAAGCCAAATATCTGCCCTATTTCTTTGACCGGTTCGAAACCCATAACAGCGGGATGCGCGATCGGGTGCCGGGCCTGCACAATGCCCGGTGCGTCAAATGCCACAGCCAGCTGGCCGCCGCTGTCGAGGCGCTGCCCGCGCTGGTCCCGGGGATCAAGCCGGCGTGGGTGAAATCGGCCCTGATATGTGTCG
>CAWUKF010000322.1:0-2176 GCA_963922745.1 uncultured Sphingomonadales bacterium | reverse complement strand
AGTCCGCCGCCAGCGCTCGGTCCGGCCAAGATGATCTTGCGCGGTTTGCGGTTTTCCGCCACTCGCTCGATCACTGCACAGACGTCGCGGGCCGCTGCCGGTGCCCGATGCTCTGGCGCCATCCGGTAATCGACCGAAATGACCGGCGCGAGGCTGGAATAGCCCTGGGCCGAAAAATCTTCGGCGCTGCCCATCACATAGCCGCCGCCGTGCAGCCAGATGATGACACAATCCGGGTAAAGGGGATCCCGTGCGCGATATTCGATCACCGAAACGTCGGGTTCCCCCTCCAGCCCGGGCATGTGATATTCGTCCTTCTGCCCGTCATAGTCCGGCAGATCAGCCGCCAGCTGTGCGAACATCGCGTCCAGCGCTGCTCGCGCCGCACCAACGTCCGTTTTCAGGATATCAAATATATAAGGGCCGTCTGCCGCGATCATGTCGCGGAAGGCGGGATCCAGTCGTTTCAGAAAATCGGACAATCACTTCCCCAGTCTCGGCCGGGGCTTTGATCAGCTCCGTACCTGCTTTGCTATGCTGTCCAGCAGCCCGTTCACGAAACCGGCGTCCTTCTTGCTGAAAAAGGCATGGGCAACATCGAGATATTCGTCAATCACCGTTGCGACCGGCACGTCCTCTTGTGCGACCAATTCAAAAGTCCCGGCGCGCAGGATCTGGAGCATGGTCTTGTCGAGGCGGCCGATGGTCCATCCGGAGGCAAGCTTCGAGGACACAAGCTGATCAATTTCCTCCAGTCGGGAGGTCACACCGATCACCAGGTCGTCAAAAAAGTCGCGCTCGGCGGGATGATATTGATCATCCTCGATTTCCTGGCCCAGCCGGTGGTCGTGAAATTCCTTGAGCAGCTTCGGCACCGGCGTCTTTTCCATCTGGTGCTGAAACAGCGCTTGGACGGCGGCCAGCCGCGCGGCGGAGCGGGATGTCGATTTCGCGGTCATGATCTTTTCATCCGCGGCATGCCGATAAAATCCATCTTGCCAATCTTGAAGCCGCGCTCGCGCAGCAGATCGTATGCGGTCGTGGCATGGAAATAGAAATTGGGCTGGGCAAAACTCAGCAGGAAGTTTTCTGCGGTGAACGGCATCACCCTGTCCTTGAAGCGAAATTCCATATGCTGGCCGACAAAGCCTTCCATCTCGGCTTCGCTGACTGCTTCCAGACCGGCCTTTGCCTCATCCAGCTTCTCATAGAGCCCGGCCCAGTCATTCGGCGGCGCGGTCAGGCTCGGCGTGAACACACCCTCGCGCACCCCTTCGATCGCGCCGAGCGAATGCTCGCGGCAGCATTTTACCTGATAGGTAAAGGGCAGCATGTCCTCAATCAGCCGCGCGCCGATAATCTCTTCGGCCGCCGTATCCTCGCTTTCGCAATGGGCCTTGGCCTTGTCGACCAGCTTGCGAACCGCAGCGATAATCTGCAGCTGGCTCGGGATTACGGCATCATATAGGGAAATGGTCATGATATTTGCTTTCTGTTGATGGTCAGCGCCGACCCAGCCGCTTCGCGATGCTGGCGGCATGGGCGGGCAACCCTTCTGCTTCTGCGAGCGCCACCGCCGCTGGACCGATACTGGCCAGCGCCTGTTCGTCGCAGCGGATGAAGCTGGTGCGTTTCATGAAATCTGTCACCGACAAGCCAGACGAGAAACGCGCCCGCCGTCCGGTCGGCAGCACATGGTTGGGCCCGGCCACATAGTCACCAACCGCTTCGGGCGTATGGCGGCCAAGGAAAACCGATCCGGCATGGCGGACTTTCTTGAACAGGGCGTCGGGATCATCAACGGCGAGTTCCAGATGCTCCGCCGCCAAGCGATCGGCCAGAGGCAACGCCTGTTCGAGCCGGTCGACAATGATGATCGCACCATTGTCATTCCAGCTGGTTGTAGCGGTTTCTGATGTCGCCAAATCTGCCAATTGTTTATCTATTTTCGTAGCAACTTGATCGGCAAACTTCGCATCATCTGTGAATAATATCGACTGGCTGGTCGGATCATGTTCGGCCTGGCTCAGCAGATCGGCGGCGATCCAGTCCGGGTCATTCTTGCCATCGGCCACCACCACGATTTCCGACGGGCCAGCCACCATATCGATGCCAACCACCCCGAACACCTGCCGCTTCGCCTCCGCGACCCAGGCGTTGCCGGGACCGGTAATAA
>CAWUKF010000321.1:0-2231 GCA_963922745.1 uncultured Sphingomonadales bacterium | reverse complement strand
TTTGGCGATCCGGCGGAAGTCTCCAGCCATCTCATTGCCTCGCCGGTGATCCGCAAGATCAGCTTCACCGGATCGGTCCCGGTCGGCAAGCATCTGATGAAGCTCGCCGCCGAAGGCATGAAGCGCACCACCATGGAACTGGGCGGCCATGCGCCGGTGCTGGTGTTCGACGATTGCGATCTGGAAAAGACCCTCGATCTGGTGGTCACCGGAAAATTCCGCAACGCCGGTCAGGTCTGCGTCTCGCCGACCCGCTTCTATGTCCAGTCGGGCATCTATGACCGGTTCGAAAAGGCCTTCACCGAACGGGCGCAAAAGGTCAGCGTCGGCGACGGCTTCGCCGACGGCATCGAGATGGGCCCGCTGGCCAATCCTCGCCGCCCCAGTTCGGTCGGCGACATGATCAATGATGCCAAATCAAAGGGCGCAGCAGTGATGCTCGGGGGAAACCGGCAGGACAAGGACGGATTTTTCTTTGATCCGACCGTGTTGTCGCACGTCCCGCTGGACGCCAATATCATGAACGACGAACCCTTCGGTCCGGTCGCGGTGATGCGGTCGTTTGACACGCTCGACGAGGCGATCGAACAGGCCAATCGCCTGCCGCTGGGTCTCGCCGCTTATGCCTTCAGCTCGAATCTGCACACCGCAAATATGGTCGGCGACAAGATCGAGGCGGGGATGGTGGCGATCAACAATCTGACCGTCAGCCCCGGCGATGCCCCCTTCGGCGGCGTCAAGGAAAGCGGCCACGGATCGGAAGACGGCCCCGATGGCCTGAAAGCCTATATGGTGACCAAGGCAATTCATCAGGCCTAGACGAAATGAGCTATTCACCTCCGCGCAAGCGGAGCATTTATTGTGTTTTTCACGCGAAGCCGCGAAGCCGCGAAGGCGCAAAGAGGTCGGGCAAGCCGCATATGCTTCGTGTCTTCGCGGCTTCGCGTGAGTCCAGTACAGGAATAGCGCAGCTGGCGCTGCGGTAGTGATATCGAGAGGGATGATATGAAAAAACGCACCGGGGCACAAATTCTCGTCGACCAGCTGGTCATCCAGGGCACCGACCGCATCTTCACCGTGCCCGGCGAGAGCTTTCTCTCGGTGCTCGACGCCCTGCACGACTGCGGCACGATCCAGACCATCTCCACCCGCCAGGACGGCAGCGCCGCCTTCATGGCCGAGGCCGACGGCAAGATGACCGGACAACCCGGCATTGCCTTTGTCACCCGCGGCCCCGGCGCGACCAATGCCAGCATCGGCGTCCACGCCGCAATGCAGGATAGCACCCCGATGATCCTGTTCATCGGCGACGTCGCCCGCGACGATCGCGACCGCGAGGGTTTTCAGGAAGTCGATTTCCCCGCAATGTTCAAACCACTCGCCAAATGGGCGGCGCGGATCGAAAATGCGGCGAGGATACCGGAATATATCGCGCGCGCCTTTGACACCGCCAGCTCGGGTCGCCCCGGCCCTGTGGTGCTGGCGCTGCCCGAGGACATGTTGCGCGACGAAGTCGAGGCACTCGACCGTCCGAAGGTAGTCGCCCCGGCCCAGCCGCTCTGCCCCGATGCGATGACCACGCTCACCGACATGCTGCGCGACGCCACCGATCCGATCGCCATCATCGGCGGCGCCGGCTGGAGCGAGAAGGCGAAGCATTATTTCGCCCAATATGCCGAGCGCATTGGCCTGCCGGTAGCGGTCGCCTTCCGGCGGCAGGACAATTTTCCCAACGAGAGCCCGGTCTATGCCGGCAATCTCGGCTATGGCCCCAATCCGAAACTGACCCAGCGCATCAAGGATGCCGATCTGGTGCTGGCGGTCGGCGCGCGGCTCGGCGAAGCAACCACCGACGGCTACACTTTGCTCACCCCCGACCATCCCGACCAGATCCTCGTCCATGTCCACCCCGACCCCGACGAGCTCAACCATGTCTATCGCACCGATCTGCCGATCTGCGCCGAGATGGCCGAGTTTGCGGAACAGGTGGCGCTGTGGGATGACGACCTGCTGCCCTTCGACGCCGGCAAGGCAGCGTATCAGGACTATCGCGATTGGTCGAAGCCGCAACCGACCGCCGCGAAACTCGATCTCGGCCTGTGCGTCGCGGCGATGCAGGAACAGCTGCCCGCCGACGCGATCATCTGCAACGGCGCCGGCAATTTTTCCGGCTGGTGGCACCGCTACTGGACCTATGGCACCTTCCCGAGCCAGCTCGCCCCGACCTCCGG
>CAWUKF010000320.1:0-2309 GCA_963922745.1 uncultured Sphingomonadales bacterium | reverse complement strand
CCGGACAATTCTTCCTCGCCCGGCAGACCCAGCCATTTCGCCTGGGCACCGGTCGCGATCACCAGCGTCTCGCCTTCGTAAATGTCACCGCCATCGCCGGTCATCCGAAAAGGCCGTTGGGAAAAGTCAACGTCGACAATCGTGTCGAATATGGTGCGCGTGCCGACCTTTTCCGCCTGCGCCTGCATTTCTTCCATCAGCCAGGGGCCCTGGATAACGTCGCGAAATCCCGGATAATTTTCGACATCGGTGGTGATGGTCAGCTGGCCGCCTGGCTGCAGCCCCTGAACAACGATCGGCTCCAGGCCCGCGCGCGCGCCATAGATAGCGGCGGATAGTCCGGCAGGTCCCGAACCCAGAATGAGCATTTTCGTGCGATGCGTTTCGGCCATGATCCGTTCCCGATTATGATTCTGTTAGCTGCAAATAGGGATGGCCGACACCGGTAGGCAAGAGCTATCACCGCAAAAAGCTGCGAAGAATATTTTTGACCGGTGATAGCCGCCTTTGCTGACTCGCAATTGCCGGAGACCGGTCAGGCGGTGATCGCATATTTCGATTGTCCCGCACCGCGGCACATTTGCTTCGACACCCGCGTCTCTTCGCCGTCGATAATGGCAACATCGGTAATGGTGAGGCATTTGCGGCCATTGGGCTCGGTGTTGAGCGCGGTAACGGTGGACGATCCCGACACACCGCCGCGGGTCGGGCTTTTCCACTCCGCCACCGCGCCTACCTTTTCCTGCTCCACCACCGCGATCGTCGCTTCGGCTGCCTTTTCCTGTTCCTTCTCGCTCAATTTGCAGGCGATTTCACCGACCAGAACCGCGCCAGCGGCGCTGGAAATCAACGTACCGATTTTACCAAGTCCGGCGGCGGAGCCGACGACACCGCCAAAAATGCCGCCCAGCAGACTGCCGCGTCCCCTGGATTTCTTGCAGGATTGACTGCCGCTCGCCTTGGCGTTGTCCTTGCCCTTGCTCTGTTTGCTCTGCTCGACCGGCTCGCCGCTAGCGGTTTGCATATTCATGAACCCGTAATTTTCGGGAACGGGATAGCCGTTGCAGCCGGTGTTGTAGCAATAGCGATCACTGAGATAATTGCGGTCAGCATTATACAGTTCGACGGCCGCTCGGTAGACGGCCATATTCTTGCCGTCGGGGTTCGAGTTTGCGTGCTCCTGCATCATTTCCTTGTAGAACCGGTCTCGGCTGGCAGCGGAATATTCCATTCTTCCAGCGACCTTCTCGGTATAGATGCGCGAAATCTCGTTCTGATATTCGTTCATCTGCTTGCGATATTCGGTCAGCACATCATTATAATAATTGTCCAGGCGGGTGGTGCACTGGTTGATGTTGATCGCTTTGTCGTGCGGATCGGGGAGATGCAGATGGTCTTCCCGGCAGTCGGGATAGTCGCCCTGCAGAAGAACGGGCGCAGCAGGCAGCTCCGGCAACGGCGGCTCGGCCTGCACCGGTGGCACATAGGCCTTGTCTTCCTGGGCAAGCGGAGCAGAATCCTGCGGATCGTCCGTCTCGCTCCCTTCCTGCCCGGCCTCGACGGACCGGTCATCTGCCGTCATGACGTCATCTCCGGCCACTTCCGCTGGCGGCCGTTGGCCATATTCGGATTCTGGCAGGTCAACCGGCTGCGGCCCTGCTGCCGGTGCAGCCCCCTGCCACTTGAGTATCTGGACGTTGCAATTGGGCTGATTGGGTTCGGAACTGTAGAGACAGGCACGATAGGCCGCCCCCCGGCTCGTCAGGGCGCTGTTCTTCGGATCTGCCGGGCCCGTGTGACAGCCGGAACAGGCAATACCGGTATTGGTCGCGATGGTGACCGTTGCTTCTGAGGGACTGGAGAACAGCATGAGCGCTGCCGTTGCGGCCGTGCCGATCACTCCGGCGACACCCGTGACGAGCGCTGTGTTAAACTTGTTCAAATTTCTTTCCCCTGTTCTGCGTCCTGCGAACCGCCGCGCCCGCCCTGGCCGAAACGGCCCATTCGCCCTGAATGGCTCGCTTGATGCAGATCCCTACAGCCTTTGTCGGCTCTCCCATATGATCTGGATCATAGGCCCCTGTATTCCATTGAATCAATGCATATTTGGTCCCCGGTCCCTTCGTATCGATTCCGATGGAGCGAAGATGGTCGACACGGGGGCAAACTTCTGCTCGCGAAGAGCTCTCCACATGCGATCCGGGATGCCATGGCAAATTGCGGAAAAAGCTGGGCTGGACGCCTGCCTGAAATTTGGTAGCGGAGGAGGGACTCGAACCCCCGACACATGGATTATGATTCCACTGCTC
>CAWUKF010000319.1:0-2426 GCA_963922745.1 uncultured Sphingomonadales bacterium | reverse complement strand
AGCAGCTGCCCCAGCGCCGGCGTGCATCGCCCACTGCCAACCGCGGCAAATCCGTGCCCGCTCGCTCACAATAATATTGCAGATCTTCGGCAAAAATCGTGCGGGCCTGGGCCCTGAGCCAGCGCAGGACGCGCGGCTCGACATGTTCAGCCGGTCCGCCCACCCGTATTTCATCATCGACCAGCAGTGGCGTCCGTGCATGATCGGCAGCCCAGCGGATGACGCGCGGCTCGCCCAGGAACGCGATTTCGCCGCCATCCTCGACCGGAACCGGCGGCACCGCTTCGGCGAAACGGGCGTTCAGCCAGGCGGCCTTTGACTGAGCAAAGCGCAGCGCCTGATGTTCCGAGGCATAGGTGGGCAGGGTCAGCCGGACGACGCCCTTGACCGTGTCCGCCGAGACGATGATCGAGCGCGCCTGCCTGGACCGCCGCAACTGCAGCGGGTAGCTGACCCCGTCGAGGTTGATGGCATGCGCTTCGGGCGGCGGAGAGCTAAAAAGGCGCATCGATGATATGCTGTTCCAGCGGTCCCGCCTTGCTTTCGGGAATGACCTTGCCACGGATCGACTGACCGGCGGTGTGGATCGATTCCCGGTTTCCGGAGACCAGATAGTGCCAGGCGGGCAATGGCAGATCGCGGGCGCGCAGCTTGTAGGCGCAACTGTCCGGCAGCCAGTCAAATTCCTCCAGCTTGTTGCGGGTCAGCCGCACGCAATCGGGGACGTGGAATTTCCGGTGGCGATAATCGCTGCACCGCGCGTCCCTGAGATCAAGCAGCTTGCAGGCGATATTGGTCATGTAGATCTGGCCGTCATCCTCGTCCTCGGCCTTCAGCAGGCAGCATTTGCCGCAGCCATCGCACAGCGCTTCCCACTGGCCGCGGTCCAGCGATTCGAGTGGTGCTTCCCAGAACGGCCGTTCAGGAGCTAGCGCACCCATCGGTTGATTTCGTCCGCGACTTGCTGGGGCGTACCATCAAAGGGCAGCAGAGCGACGGGTTCGCCCTCCGGTCCGAACAGATAGGCCTGACGGCTGTGATCCACCAGATATTCGCTCGACCCTTCATCCTTGCGGATATTGTAGACGATCAGATATTTCTTTGCGACCTCGGCAATCTCCTCGGGCGTTCCGGTCAGCCCGATCAGCCGCGGATGGAAGGCCGCGACATATTGTTTCAGCACAGCCGGCGTGTCCCGTTCGGGATCGACCGAGATGAAGATCGGCTGGACCTTGCTGGCCAGTTCCGGATTTTCCTTTTCGGCCTGTTTCAGGCCCAGCATGATATTGGCCAGGTCAACCGGACAAACGTCGGGGCAATAGGTATAGCCAAAATACATGATCCGGTACTGACCCTTGAACTGGTCATCAGAGGTTCGCCCCCCGTCCTGGTTGGTCAGGGTGAACGAACCGCCGATCCGGGCACCGGCGAGCGGTGCCTCGGCATCGGCTGAGGCAGCTCCGTCAGACGCGGGATTGCAGGCAGACAGAAGGGCCAGCAGGCCCGCCGTCAGGATGATTTTTGCGGTGTTTGTGATATTGTTCATTACCGGGCCAGACATGGTCTGCTAGGTGATCAATTTCAACAGGTAATTGATAAGTGGCGGCGACAGCTGATAATGGTGACGACTCACCGGTTAATGAAATGGGGCGAAAAATGTTCAGTAAGGATTCTTCAGGCGCACGGGGAAGCGGTGGTTTTGTCATTTTCCTGCGCTATGCTTGGATCGCCGCAGCGGCGATGTTCTTTTCCGCCCCGGCTGCCGCACAATTTTCGGACAGCTACAATTTTCTGAAAGCGGTTGACGACCGGGATGGCGAGGAGGCGAATAAGTTCCTCAACCGGCCCGGCACGGTCATCATCAACACGCGCGACTTTTCAACCGGGCGCGGTGCCCTGCATATCGTGGTCGAGCGGAAAGACCCCACCTGGCTCGCGTTCCTGCTGCAGAAAGGTGCCAATCCCAATGTCCGGGACAAGGAAGGCCTGACTCCGCTGATGATGGCCACCCAGCTTCGGTTCGTCGACGGCGTCCGGCTGCTGCTGGCCAAGGGAGCAGACGTGAATGACACCAACAAGCAGGGCGAAACCGCTCTGATCCGCGCCGTCCAGTTTCGTGATACCGAACTGGTCCGTCTGCTGCTGGCCAATGGGGCCAACCCGGACCGGGCGGACACGCTGGCCGGCCTGTCAGCGCGGGATTATGCCAAGCGTGATCGCCGGGCAGCCGCCATATTGGCCGAAATCGAAAAAGCGGATGCCAACAAGAAGCCGGAAAGCGAAGGACGGTTTTTTGGCCCGGAAGGCTGAACGCCGGCGATTATCATCCGAGTTCATGCTGTCCTGATACAGGGTCGATCCAGCCGTCGGCGATTGCGGCGCGCTGCATCGCACGACGCGCCAGCCGCATCGTTTCGGTCTTGCGC
>CAWUKF010000318.1:0-2429 GCA_963922745.1 uncultured Sphingomonadales bacterium | reverse complement strand
GTCGGCCAGCCGACCCTGCTGGTCGAAGGGCTGACCGTCGGGGGGACGGCGTGAGCTCGGCCCGGACAGGACAAGATCAGTGAACAACTGGCCTGGCGAGATTCTGACTTTCTGGTTTGAGTAGCTGGATTCCGGCGACTGGTGGAAGAAAAGTGATTCACTGGACGAGCGGATCGTAGACCGCTTTCTCGACCTCTGGCAGGACCAGAAATCGAAAACCGCCGATGCCTTCCTCGGTTCGCCGGAAACCGCGCTCGCCGCTGTCATCCTCTTCGACCAGTTCCCGCGCAACATGTTCCGGGACAGCGCCGATGCCTTTGCCACCGATCATCTGGCGCAGCAGATTGCCGAACAGGCGGTGGATCTGGATCTCGACCAGCAATTGCCAGAGGAGCGGCGCGTTTTCCTCTACATGCCGTTCATGCATGCCGAGGATCTGCAGCTGCAGAACCGCTCGGTCACCCTGTTCACCCGGCTCGGCCGCAACGAGAAATTCGCGAACGAACATCGCGACGTGATCGCGAAATTCGGGCGTTTTCCTCATCGCAACGCGGTTCTCGGACGGCAATTCCGGCCCGGCGAACAGGCCGCCATCGAAGACGGAGCGAGCTGGTAGGCCGGATATTCACCAGCGCGGCAAGCAGGGTATCGCCGTTCCACCCTTACTTGCGATTTTCGGGCATCCGTCATTTCTGATTGCTACCGCCGTCCCCGCCATAGTATTGACTCCGCCAGGATCCGGTCGCGGTCACCGCTGACTGCGATCTCCCGGTGGCCCGAAAGCGTTGACCGGGCTGACCACTCGATCGGGAAAGGTGAAATATGGCAGAATTTTTTGATGCGCTGAGCGACGATCATGTCGCCTTCATTGCCAAACAGCCGATGTTCTTTGTCGCCACAGCCGCATCGGACGGGCGGATCAACCTGTCGCCCAAGGGCTATGATGCCTTCCGGGTGCTCGGTCCCGACCGGGTTGCCTATCTCGACCTCGGCGGCTCTGGCAACGAGACCCACGCCCATCTGGTCGCCGATGGCCGGATCACCATCATGTTCAACAATTTTGCCAATCCGGCGCTGATCATGCGGCTCTACGGCACTGGACGGCCGGTACTGCCGCAGGATGAAGGCTGGGACGAACTCGCCGCCCATTTCGAGATTCTCCCCGGCACCCGCCAGATTTTCGATATCCGCATCGACAATGTCCAGACCAGCTGCGGCTGGGGCGTGCCGCGGATGGAACTTCAGGCCGAGCGCGAGACCCTGGTCAAATATCACCGCCAGGCCGATCCCGACGCCTGGATGGAAAAAATGTCCAGCCGGGTGCAGAGCATCGATGGCCTGCCGACGCGTGCGACGGACCGCTATTTTGGCGGATAACAACCCATGAGCCTGGTCGAACTGTCCCGGCATATGCACGGTGTCGAGGCCGAAATCATCCGCGGCCGGCTGGAAGCCGCCGGCATCGGTGCGGTCTGCTTCGACAGCAATGTCAACATCGTGGAGGGTGCCGGCATCGCGCTGCCCGCCAGGGTGATGGTGCTGGCAGAGGATCTCGCCGAAGCGAAGGCGATCCTGGCGGAGGATGTCTCGCTGTGACCAATGCCGGCAAGATCTCCCTCGCACTGGGCGGCGGGGCAGGGCTCGGCTGGACCCATATCGGCGTGCTGCGGGCAATCGACGATTCGCCGCTGGAAATCGCCGCGATCGCCGGCACCTCGATCGGCGCGATCACCGGTGCCAGCTATGCCGTCGGCAAGCTCGACTATCTCGAGGACATGGCCCGCAACGTCAATTTCCGCAATATGTTGCGCTTCATGGATCCCCATTTCAAGCGCGGCGCGGTGATGGGCGCGCGCAATATCGAGAAGGAGCTGGAGACCGAATTCGGCCGGCTTCGTTTTGAAGACCTGCCTTTTCCGATCGCGGCGATTGCCGCCGATCTGCGCACCGGCGACACGATCGTGATGAAATCGGGCAATCTGGTTCCCGCAATCCGCGCCTCGATGTCGCTGCCTGGCATCTTCAAGCCCGTCCAGCACGAAGGCCGTCTGCTGGTCGACGGCGGCGCAGCCCTGCCGGTTCCCGTGTCACCGGCACGGGAACTCGCGCCCCACGCCCTGTGCCTGTCGGTCAATCTGCAGGATGATTATCTCAACCGCTCGATCGCGGCTGGAATAGCAGAAAACAGCAGCAAGGAACCCAATAGTCTGGCGATCGTCAAGGCCTCGATCGGCCTGTCGCTGCGCAATCTCGGTCGCTATTCGCTGGCTCTCGATCCCCCCGATTTTGCCCTGTCCCCGCGGGTCGGCCATATCGACATCCAGAATTTCACCCGTGCCGAGGAGCTGATCGAGATCGGTCGGCGGGAGACCGAAAAGGTCATCCCGCAAATCCTGGCCCGGCTGGCGGAGCGCGCTGCCTAATTATTG
>CAWUKF010000317.1:0-2635 GCA_963922745.1 uncultured Sphingomonadales bacterium | reverse complement strand
AGATCAGCACCGCTGACAGTATGATCCTGCACAAGGGCAGCGGCCGGTCAGCACCATTTTCGCAATTCGCCCTTGCCGCGGCGGAACAGGACTTGCCCGCCAAGCCGACGCTCAAAACACCCGAAAAATACACCATCATGGGCCAGCCGAAAGCACGCCACGATATTCCCGAGAAAGTCGACGGCAGCGCAGTCTTTGGCATCGATGCCAATGTGCCGGGCATGAAATATGCTGCCGTCAAGGCTCCTCCGGTGGTCGGCGCAACGGTCGAATCAATGGACGCAACGACCGCGAAAACGATGCCCGGCGTGCTGCAGATTCTCAACATGGGGGATTTTGTCGCGGTGGTGGCCGATGGCTATTGGCAGGCCCAGCAGGCACTCAACAGCATCGACGCACAATATAGCAAAACCGAAGGCGACGGCCTCGACCAGAAGGCAATCTTTACCCGCTATGCCACCCACCTCGACGAGGCCGGCGATGATGGCGGCGATATGGAAACCGAGCAGGGCGATGTCGCAAAGGCGTTCGCCGATGCGGCGACCAAAGTCGAAGCTGAATATAAGGTGCCGTTCCTTGCCCATGCGACGATGGAGCCGATGAACTGCACCGCCTGGGTGCGCGACGGCAAATGCGACGTCTGGTCAGGCCATCAGGCACCGGTCAAGGCGCGCCAGGCGGCTGCCGACGCCATTGGCTTGCCCTTCGAGGATGTGACCTATCACAACGCCTATCTCGGTGGCGGCTTCGGACGCCGCGCTCAAGGCGATTTTATCGCAATGGCGACGCGGATCGCCGAGGCGACCGGCTATCCGGTCAAGACGATCTGGTCGCGGGAAGAGGATACCGCGCAGGATTTCTACCGCCCATCGGCTACCAGCCGATTCCGGGCCGGGCTCGACGAGCAGGGCAAGCCGGTCAGTTGGGACAATATCCACACGCATCTGTTCGATCCGAAAGATGCACCCACCGTGCCCTACTACAAGATCGCCAACCACAAGATCCGGAAAGTCGACGTCCCGATGCAGCTGCGCTTTGGTCCCTGGCGTTCGGTCGATCACAGCCAGCACGGCTTTTTCATCGAATCCTTCGTCGACGAACTGGCCCACGCCGCCGGCAAGGACGGCTATGCCTTTCGCCGCGAACTGCTGGCGGAATCGCCGCGCCATCTGGAGGTACTCGACACCGCCGCAAAAATGGCCGGCTGGGGCAACGCGCTGCCCGAAAAACACGGTCGGGGCATTGCCCTGGTGCCGTCCTTCGGATCGATTGTCGCGCAGGTCGCCGAAGTCGACATGAGCGGGCCCAAACCGAAAGTGACAAAGGTCTATGTCGCCGCCGACCCCGGCTTTGTCATCAACCCCGACGGCTTCACCGCGCAGATGGAAAGCGCCATTGTCTATGGCCTGACCGCCGCGCTCTATGGCGAGATTTCGCTGCAGGACGGCAAGGTCCAGCAAAGCAATTTCCACGATTATCCGATGCTGCGCATGAACGAGATGCCAGCGGTCGAGGTCGCGCTGATCAATGGCGATCACAAGCATCTCGGCGGCGGCGGCGAACCCGGCCTACCACCGATCGCCCCTGCCGTTACCAACGCGATTTTCGCTGCCACCGGCACGCGCATCCGCGAGCTGCCCCTCTCCAAACATAGCTTTGCCTGATCGGAACCGAACCATGACCATCGCCCGCACCCTTGCCTGCCTGTCCGTCCTGATGCTCGCAGCATGCGGTGCCGATCCGGCACCCGAACCCGTGGAACAGATCGTCGTGCGCACGCCCGGGGACGCGCCGGAGGCAGGCGAGGCGACGGCTGCCGCCGCCGATCCGGCCAGCACGCTGATCGCAGAGGGCAAGGGTGCGTTTGCCAATTGTTCCGTCTGCCATACGCTCGACAAGGGCGCGGGCAATCGTGCCGGTCCCAATCTGTTCGGGATCGTCGGCCAGCCAGCCGGACAGGTCGCCGGATTTGCCTATTCGGATGCGCTGAAGGCATCCGGCATCACCTGGACCGCCGCCGAACTGGACAGCTTTATCGCCAATCCGGCTGCGAAAATTCCCGGCACGAAGATGGTTGCCGGAGCCGTGACGGATCCGGCAAAAAGACGGGCCGTGATCGCCTATATCGAGAGCGTCGCTGCCAATTGAGTGCGCGCTCCGGCATCATGCTGGCGCTGCTGGCAGCTGGACAGTCGAGCCGTTTTGGCGAACCGAACAAGCTCGGCGCGCTGCTCGGTGACCGGATGCTGGGGCTGCACGCCGCGGCGACAGGAGCAGCGATCGGTTTTTCCGAAAAGCTGGTGATCGCCTCAGCCGATCATCCCTGCACCGCCGGGTGGAATGAACTGGGTTATCGCATCGTCACCAATGAAGACCCTGCGCAGGGCCAGGCAAGCTCCGTCCGGCTCGCCGCTGCCTGCGCTGTCGAATCCGGGGCCGGCGGGCTGTGCATCATGCTCGCCGACATGCCTTTTGTAACCCGCAAGCATATCAACAAGCTGACGGCAGCGTTCGAACAATCGGAGGGAACCGTCGCATCCGCCCGCAACGGGCAGGCCATGCCGCCCGCGATTTTTCCCGCCAGCAAGCTACGCGCGCTGCTGACACTGGGCGGCGATTCCGGTGCCCGAAAATT
>CAWUKF010000316.1:0-2652 GCA_963922745.1 uncultured Sphingomonadales bacterium | reverse complement strand
ACCGGCCCCGTCCGGCCAGCCGAACATTCCGCCGGCCGTCGGCGAGCCCGACAACCTGCGCCTGATCAAGGGCGTCGGACCGAAGCTGAACACGCTGCTGAACAATCTTGGCGTGACCCGGTTCGACCAGATTGCCGAATGGAAAGAGGCCGAAATCATCGAGGTCGACCAGTATCTCAATACGTTCAGCGGGCGGATCACACGAGACGCGTGGATCGACCAGGCCAAGTTCCTGGCCAAGGACGATATCGCCGGTTTCGAGAAGAAATACGGAAAACTCTAGGGCCGCTTCCGGTCAGTCTATGTCGGGATTGCTGGCCCGGACGATCAGCTTGTCGATCTTGCGACCATCCATGTCGACGATCTCGAAAATCCAGTCCTGATCCTCGAAGCTTTCGCCCTCTTCGGGCAGATGGCGCAGCTGCGCCAGAGCGTGACCGGCCACCGTCGCATAATCCCGGTCTTCTGACAGGCGGATACTGAGCTTTTCGGCCAGCGCGTCGATCGCCATTGCACCCGAGACCAGATAGCTGCCGTCGGCGCGTTCGATCAGGCTGCGCTGGGTCTTCTCGTCCTGGTCGGAGACAAATTCGCCGGCGATCGAGCTGAGCAGGTCGTTGGGCGTAACGATGCCTTCGAAATGGCCATATTCGTCGTGCACCAGGATCATCGGCACTTCGGTTTCGCGCAAGATTTCGAGCACATCGAGCGCATCCAGCTGGTCCGGCACCTTTTCCAGTGGTCGCATCAGCTTGCGCAGATCCAGTTCATCGCCGCCCAGTTGCGCCGCGACGATATCTCGGGCCTGGACCACGCCGCGGATCTCATCGACCGAATGTTCGGCGACGGGGAAGCGGCTGTGCTGGGATTCCATCAGCAGCTTGTGGATATCTTCCCGCTTGGCGTCGATATCGAGCCAGTCGACTTCGGTCCTTGGCGTCATCACTTCCCGAATCGGGCGGTCGGCCAGGCGGACGACGCCGCTCATCACCGCGCGCTCATGTTCCTCGATAACGCCGGAGCGGGTTGCCTCGGCAAAAACCATCTGCAGTTCGTCGGCGGTGACGTGGTTCACCTGTTCGCGCTTGATCCGCATCAGGCGGAAGATCAGCGCGCTGCTGTTGTCGAGCAGCCAGACCAGCGGCGCGGAAATGCGCGCCAGCAACTCCATCGGCTGGGCCATGGCGAGCGCAATCCGTTCGGCGGAGCGCAGCGCAATCTGTTTCGGCACCAGCTCGCCCACCACCAGCGAGGCGTAGGTCGTCAGGCCGATCACCAGGGCAAAACCGAAGCTGGCCGACAGGTCCTGTCCCATGCCCAGGGCCCGCAAGCGTTCCGCAACCGGGCCGCCAAGGCTGGCGCCGGAATAGGCGCCGGCGACAATGCCGATCAGGGTAATGCCGATCTGCACGGTGGACAGGAATTTGCCGGGGTCTCCGGCGAGGCGAAGGGCAGCCGCCGCTCGCCGGCTCCCCTGATCCGCAAGGCTGTGCAACTGCGCCTTGCGGGCAGAGACGATGGCCAGTTCGGACATGGCAAAAACACCATTGATCAGCACCAGCAATATTATGATTGCGACATCAAGCCAGGGAAAGGGTGTCATATTGTCCATTGAAAGGGCGAAAGGCCATATGCCCTTTAGCAGCAAGTTTCATCGAATCTCAAGTTTGCTGTCAGTCGCCATTCATTTATGTTGCGATAGGGAGGAACCTTCTGAACGACAGGGGGTTACCTGATCGAAGAGGAATACCTGAAGGGGAAATTGATATGCGGATGAATAAAACAATGTTTGCAGCGGCTTCGCTGAGCGCACTGGCACTTACAAGCGGTTGCGTTACCGATCCGGAAACCGGAAACCGGACCATCTCGAAGGCCGCCATCGGCGGCATCGGCGGCGTGGTTGGCGGCTATCTGCTCGGCGACGTACTGGGTGGACGCAACGACCGGACCGCGAAGATCGTTGGCGCCGGTCTCGGTGGTCTCGCCGGCGCAGGCATCGGCTATTATATGGACGAGCAGGAAAAGAAGCTGCGCCAGCAAACGGCCGGCACCGGCATTGATGTTACCCGCGAAGGTGACAATCTGATCCTCAACATGCCGTCGAACGTGACCTTCCCGGTCGACAGCAGCGCGATCCAGCCAGCCTTCCAGACCACGCTCAGCAATGTCGCCAATACGCTGGCGCAATATGAGAAGAGTTATGTTGACGTGCTCGGCCACACCGATAGCACCGGCAGCGACGCCTATAACCAGGCGCTGTCCGAACGGCGCGCAGATGCGGTTGCCAATTTCCTGGCCAACAGCGGCGTTCAGCGCGCCCGCCTGGCTACCAGGGGCTATGGCGAAAGTCAGCCTATCGCCAGCAATGCCACCGAGGAAGGCCGTGCGGCCAACCGGCGCGTGGAAATCAAGATCGTCCCGATCACCCAGGACGACCTGAACAACAACTGATTTAACACTTGCGCTGATCCGGTCATAGCGGGCATCCCCCTGCAAAAATTTGCAGAGGATGCCCGCATATGACCACACCCAATTTTTCGATTGATCTGACCGGCCACACCGCCATCGTGACGGGCGCATCCGCTGGCCTCGGGCGGCGCTTTGCCAAGGTTCTGGCCGCCTGCGGCGCCAAGGTCGCCTGCATCGCACGCC
>CAWUKF010000315.1:0-2659 GCA_963922745.1 uncultured Sphingomonadales bacterium | reverse complement strand
TGGGCGCTTCGGCTCCGGGGATCAGCACCGCGCCGATCACCAGATCGGCCTCGGCAACGCATTCGGCGAGATTGGCCTTGTTAGAGAAACGCGTCTTGGCGCGGGCCTCGAAATGGGTGCCGACCGATTCGAGTACCTCCGGATTGCGATCGAGAATAGTCACGTCAGCGCCGAGACCGGCTGCCATTTGTGCGGCGTTGAAGCCGACCACGCCGCCGCCGATGATCGTCACCTTGCCCGGCGCGACGCCGGGGACGCCGCCGAGCAAAATGCCACGACCGCCATGGGCTTTTTCGAGCGCGGTGGCGCCGGCCTGGATCGACATGCGCCCGGCGACCTGGCTCATCGGCTTGAGCAGCGGCAGGCCGCCAGTGCCGGTGACGGTCTCATAGGCAATGCAGATCGCCTTTGACTGGACCAGATCGGTGGTCTGCTCCGGATCGGGAGCAAGGTGGAGATAGGTGAACAGGATCTGGCCCTCGCGCAGCATGGCGCGTTCGACGGGCTGCGGTTCCTTGACCTTGACCACCATCTCGCATTGCTCGAAAATTTCGGCCGCAGTGGTCGCGATCGTTGCGCCGGCCGCGACATATTCGCTGTCTTCCGCGCCGATGCCGAGGCCTGCACCAGTCTCGACCAGGACATCATGCCCGTGGGCAATCAGTTCGCGGACCGATTCCGGGGTCAGGCCCACCCGATATTCGTGATTCTTGATTTCCCTGGGGGTACCGACGCGCATGGGGAGGCTCCTGTTCTATCGAGTCTATAGATTTTACATTACCAGCAAATGACGGTCCGCACGAGACGGTGCGTAATGATGTTACGCTATTCCGGAACCTTTCTAATCGGCACCGGCACGGTGCAAATATTGCCATAGCCGCCATGGGCCGCGATATATTGCAGCAGCGCCGGGCTGTAGCTGGCGAGATATTCATAATGCGGCTGCTCCGCGACCGGCAGTTCGCTCGCTGGCCGGATCGAACGGATTGGGATATGCTGCGCCTTGTCGGCATAGAACCCGCCCGACGCGGTGCCGAGTGGCAGATTCTGCAGATGCTCGAGCCCGTCGATCACCCGCCCAACCATGCCGAAGGTCGTGTCGAGACTGCGCGCCGCCTCGCCGGTGATCACCGACATTTCGGTGCCGCTGCCGGTGTCGGGCGGGTCATAATGGGCCGGCGACAGCGAGCCGCGACAGGTCAGCGGATAGGCGCCGCCCTGCTTGTCGCTGCCGATTGGCCAGCCACCGCCAAAGCCGACCTTCGCGCCATAGCTTTCGTAGATGATCTTCATCAGCGGCTCGATCGCCGTGCCCTGATATTGATTGCTGTAATCGACCGCCGCCTTGAGCGCTGCCATGTCGGTGTCGCGTTTCGCGCCCAGCGCGGCGTTATAATATTCGCTTTCCGGCACGGTCTCGAGCGTCTTGGGAACGGCTTTTGCATCCGGATTGCCGCCGAACTGGGTGACGAAATCCTTGGCAACGCGATAGATCTTGGTGCCGTCCCACCAGTGGCTGCGGGCGAGCGCGCGGACATTGCGGACATGGCCGCCTGAAAGCTCGGCCGGGAGCAGCTGGATCACCGCCTGCCGTTTTGAGCCGTCCGCTGCATCGGGCAGGGTCAGGATCAGCAGGTCGCTGACCGGGATCGGCAGCCAGTGTTCGGCGGGAGCTGCGGCGAGGATTTCGGACGGAGTCGGGGCGGGTGGTTCCTCTTGCGCCAGCGCCGGAGATGACAGGGAAAAACAGGCGGCGGTCAAAGCCAAAAAAGCGATGTGCGTTGATCGAAACCGGTTTTTCATGCTGTTCCTTTCCGTCATGAACTTTACAAACTTTACAGTGTTATTGAAAGAATGTGTACTTCCCGAGCAGAGGCGGATTTGTGCCCCGGCGAAGGGCGGGGTCCAGAACAGCCCCGCCGTCGCCTTTTGAACCGCACCCTAAGGACTCGCCTGGACCCCGCCCTGCGGCGGGGCACAAGCTTCGGGTCACACGGGTCACACCCCCTATTGCGAGAAAATATGTCTGTCCGGGAATGGCGTAAAACCGCCGGTCGGTCGATAAGGAAGGCGATTGGGGCATCAGACAAGATTAGCCCAATGCGTAAGCTGTAGGAAAGGGAAAACCGTGCCCCTGCGCAGGCAGGGGCCCATCTCCTGAAATGGCGTCACGGGCGCAGGGTCCTGGATGGACTCCCGCCTTCGCGGGAGAACCCAGCTTCTATCATCCTGCGATTGAAATTCACTCCCCGCTAACCCGTCTGACCGGCACCGGAATATTGCAAATATCCGCCCCGCCAGCCGGCACGATAAAAAACGGATCGCGGCGATTCGCTCTGGCATCGGCATATTTGGCGAAGGTCTCACCTTCGGTAGACAGATATTCGAACCGCGGCTGGTCCGCTGCCGGCAGTTCGCTGGCCAGCCGGATCGAGGTGATCGGGACGCGCTTGCTCTCATCCTCGTAGAAGCCCAGCTGCCCCTTGCCGCGCGGCAGGCTGGAGAGATATTCGATCCCCTCGATGACCCGCCCGACCACCGCTATATTGCGATCAAGATGGCGCGGCGCATGACCGATCACAGTGTACAGCTCGGCGCCACTGCCGGTATCGGGAGAATAGTTGCGGCCGACGCCGACCGCGCCGTAGCAGTGGACGGG
>CAWUKF010000314.1:0-2680 GCA_963922745.1 uncultured Sphingomonadales bacterium | reverse complement strand
GCTGGCGGAAAAGATCAATGCTGGTGGCGGACAGGCGCTGGCGGTTGCGCTCGATGTGACCGACGAAGCCTCGATTATTGCGGCCTATGATGCAGCGGAGGAGAAATTCGGTACGGTCGACTCCATCGTCGCCAATGCCGGGGTTGCCGCGACCGGCCGCTCGACTGATGTCCCGGCGGATCGGTTGCAGACCTTGCTCGATACCAATTTCAAGGGCGTCTATCTCGTCGCGCGCGAAGGTGCCAAGCGGCTGATCGCCTCGGGCAGCCGCGAAAAGGAAAATGGCCGGATCGTGATCATCGGCTCGATCACCTCGCGCCTGACCGGCGAGGGCGACAGCGCCTATGCCGCCAGCAAGGCCGGCGTCACGCATCTGAGCCGCAACCTGGCGCGCGAATGGGTGCGGCAGGGCGTCAACGTGAACGTCATCCATCCCGGCTATATCCCGACCGAGATTCAGGGCGACTGGTATGAGACCCCCGGTGGTGAAGCGCAGATCGCCGGCTTCCACCGCCGTCGCCTGCAGGACATCGAATCGCTCGACCCGATGATGCTCTATTTCTCGTCCGACGCGTCGCGGATGGTGACCGGATCGGATACCATCGTCGACGACGGCCAGTCGCTCTGACGGCGATAACGCCCCTATCCAAACAAAGGGTGCCGGGTCGAAAATAAACCTGTCATAGCCTGTCCATGGTAGAGGACATTCGCCCCAGCGAGGGCATCGAGATTCCGGCCGATTCCGCATCGGCCTCGCGACGGCGGGCCAATTATGCGCTGGCCGTGATTTTCATCGTCACCATGCTCAATTTTCTCGACCGGCAGGTGATCTCGATCGTCGCCGAGCCGATCAAGCGCGATCTCGGTCTCTCCGATACCCAGCTCGGACTGATGACCGGCCTGTCTTTTGCTGTCTTCTACACCACATTGGCGATTCCGCTGGCGGCGCTGGCCGATCGCTGGAACCGCAGCCGGATCATCGGCATCTCGATCGCGGTCTGGTCGCTGATGACTGTGTTGTGCGGTCTCGCCGGCAGTTTCATCCAGCTGTTTCTCGCGCGGGTCGGCGTGGGCATCGGCGAGGCGGGTTCTGCGCCGGCCTCACACAGCCTGATCGCCGATCTGTTTCCGCCCGAACGGCGGGCCGGAGCGCTCGGGATCATGGGCGCGGCGGTGCCGGTAGGTGCTTTTCTCGCTTATGCCGGCGGCGGCTATATCACCGAAATGTTCAGCTGGCGGGCGGCGTTCCTGCTTGCCGGTGTACCAGGCATCCTGATTGCCGTGCTGGTCTGGTTCACCGTGCCCGATCCGCGCGGTAAGGTCAGCCTGGCCAAAGCCTTCCAGTCGGCGGAGGGTGAAATCACCCTGCGCGCGGCGCTGCTCGAACTGTCGCGCAAGCCGGCCTACTGGCATCTCGTGGCCGCCGGGATTCTCGTGCAATTCATATCCTATGGCCTGGCCAGCTTCTACGGCGGGCTGTTTGTCCGGGTGCACGGCATGGACTATGCGGAATTGGGCTGGAAGCTGGGCGTGCTGGTCGGCGTTACCGGCGGCTTCGGCGCCTGGTTTGGCGGCAAGGTCGGCGATATCATCGGCAAGCGCGATCCGGTGTTGCCGCTGCTGGTCAGCGGTCTGGTGCTGCTGATCGCCGCGCCCGGGATGATCGCCGCCATCTATGCCGGCAATGCCAATCTGGCGATCGTCCTGCTCGGCTTCCCGACCTTTTCCGCGACCTTCTATTTCGGGCCGAGCTTTGCGGCGGTCCAGATGCTGGCCAGCGACCGCACCCGGGCGATGGCCGTTGCCATCTATCTGATGCTAGCCGGCCTGATCGGACTGGGCCTGGGCCCGGTGTTCGTCGGCAGCCTGTCGGACTATTTTGCCGGCGGTGAGCGCGCCCTCGAAGCCAGCGCGCTGCAGAAGGCGCTGATGATTCTCGCTCTGTTCAATCTGTGGGCGGGTTTTCACTACTGGCGCGTCTGGACCTGGATGAAAAGCAAGCCGGCCTAGCCCTCTATTTGCCCCCGGTCACATAGAGGCACTGCCCGGTCACCCAGCCGGACGCAGGCGACGCCATATAGACCACAGCCGCAGCAATATCTTCTTCCCGGCCGAAGCGGGCGAGCGGGATCTGGAACTGTTTGAGCAATGCTTCGCGTTTCTCTTCGGAATCGATGCCCATGGATTCGTCGAAATTTTCGGTCGGGATCGGGCCGGGCGCCACCGCGTTGACCCGGATATTGGGGGCCAGTTCCAGTGACAGGCTGGCGGTCAGGCTGTTCACCGCCGCCTTGGAGGCACCATAGGGGCCATTCTTGACCTGTCCGCCCAGCGCCGCGCGCGAGGAGATATTGATGATCGCGCCGCCCCTGTCTGTCATATGCAGTGCAGCGGCGACCGCGCCCATCCAGACGCTTTTCAGATTGAGTTCGATCTGCGCGTCCCAGGCGTCTTCCGACGTGCGGGTCAGATAGCGGGGCGTGCCATCGGGCAGGCCGCCAGCGTTGCTGACCCAGATGCTGAGCCGTCCCAGTTCCTCGACCGCCCGGTTGGCGAGATTCTCCAGCGCGGCCCGGCTGGTGACATCGGTCGGTACCGCGATCGCCCGGCGACCCAGCGCGCTAATCTCGTCGGCGACCTTTTCCAGATCAGTGGCAGAGCGCGCCGCCACCGCCACATC
>CAWUKF010000313.1:0-2704 GCA_963922745.1 uncultured Sphingomonadales bacterium | reverse complement strand
GGCGACGACCGGCTCAGGGTCAGCCCGCTAGCCCGACGTCTTGCCGAGGAAAAGGGTGTCGACCTGACAGCCGTGTCCGGTTCCGGACCGCATGGCCGGATCATCAAGGCCGATATTGATGCAGCAGAGGCCGGTACCGCACCCGCCAAGAGCGGAAAAGCCGAGGACGAGTCCGCTCGTGCCGAGCAGGCCAAACCGGCTGCTGCAGCTGCTTCCAGCGATTTCGATATCCCGCACACCGCCGAGAAACTGTCCGGCATGCGCAAGACCATTGCCCGCCGCCTGACCGAGGCCAAGCAGACCATCCCGCATATCTATCTCACCGTGGATATTCAGCTCGACAAGCTGCTCAAGCTTCGTGGCGAACTCAACAAAACGCTGGAACCGCGCGGCGTCAAGCTGTCGGTCAATGATCTGTTGATCAAGGCGCTGGCGGTCAGCCTGATGCAAGTGCCGAAATGCAATGTCTCGATTGAGGGTGATCAGCTGAAGACCTTTGAACGCGCCGATATCTCGGTCGCGGTCAGCATCGAGGGCGGCCTGATCACGCCGATCATCAAGAGCGCTGATACCAAATCGCTCAGCGCCATTTCTACAGAAATGAAGGACCTCGCCGATCGCGCCAAGGCCGGCAAGCTCAAGATGCATGAATATCAGGGCGGCACCGCCAGCATCTCCAATATGGGCATGTTCGGGATCAAGAATTTCGACGCCGTCATCAACCCGCCGCAAGCGATGATCATGGCGATTGGTGCAGGGGAGAAACGGCCCCATGTCATCGACGACAGCCTGCAGATCGCCACAATCATGAGCGCTACCGGCAGCTTCGATCACCGGGCGATTGATGGTGCGGACGGGGCACAATTGATGAAGGTGTTCAAGGAATTGTGCGAAAACCCGCTGGGGATGCTGGCTTGACTGATCTGGCCAATAAAGTCCCCGCGATCCGCACCATCGTCATGCCGACCGAAGGTAATCCCTATGGGGTCGCTTTTGGTGGCTGGCTGATGGGCCAGATGGCGCAGGCCGGCGGCGCGCTGGCAGCCAAGCACAGCAAGCACCAGTCGGTGGTGGTTGGTGCAAACGATCTCCGTTTTGGCCATCCGGTGGGGATAGGCGATGAATTGTCGGTCTATGCCGAATTCATCAAGATTGGCCGCAGCTCAATGACCGTTCAGGTCGAGGCCTATCGCCGCGACCGGCACGAGGACGAGATGATGAAGGCGGCATCGGGCGTCTACATATTTGTGGCGGTGGACGGGGACGGCACGCCGGTGCAGGTCCCGGCACTGGACTAGAGTATCTCAAGAAGGAATAACATGGCAGACACTTACGACCTCATCGTTCTTGGCAGCGGCCCCGGCGGCTATGTAGCGGCGATCCGCGCCTCGCAACTGGGCCTCAAGACCGCGATTGTCGAACGCGAAAATCTCGGCGGCATCTGTCTCAACTGGGGCTGCATCCCGACCAAGGCGATGCTGCGTTCGGCCGAGGTGTTTCACAATATGAAACATGCCAGCGATTATGGGCTGGTCGCGGAGAAGATCAGCGCCGATCTCGACGCCATCGTCAAACGCTCGCGCGGGGTGGCCAAGCAGCTTAATCAGGGCGTGACCGGCCTGATGAAAAAGAACAAGATCGACGTGGTGATGGGCGACGGCAAGATCACTGCGCCCGGCAAGATGACGGTGAAGACGGACAAGGGCGAGCAGGAACTGGCCGCAAAGAATATCATCATCGCCACCGGCGCGCGCGCCCGCGATCTGCCGTTTGCCAAGGCCGACGGCAAACGCATCTGGACCTATCGTCATGCCATGACGCCACCGGAAATGCCGACGAAATTGCTGGTCATCGGCTCCGGTGCGATCGGCATCGAATTTGCCAGCTTCTATAACGACATCGGGGTTGACGTCACCGTCGTGGAAATGCTCGACCGGGTGGTGCCGGTGGAAGATGAGGAAATCTCAAAATTCCTCGAAAAGTCTCTGAAAAAACAGGGAATGACGATCATGACCGGTGCTGGCGTGAAAAGCATTGAGGTCGGTGATAAAGGCGTCAAGGCGGAGATCGAGGACAGCAAGGGCAAGAAGGAAAGCCATGACTTCAGCCATGTGATTGTTGCCGTCGGCATCCAGCCCAATATCGAGACGATCGGACTCGACGAACTGGGTGTGGAGCCGGACGAGCGCTACCATATCAAGACCGACGACCATTGCCGGACCAATATCGAGGGCATTTACGCGATCGGCGACTGCACCGCCGGTCCCTGGCTGGCGCACAAGGCGAGCCATGAAGGCGTCATTGCGGCAGAGACTATCGCTGGCGGGCATCCGCACACGATGGACGTGAACAATATTCCCGGCTGCACCTATTGCCACCCACAGATCGCCAGCGTCGGCCTGACTGAGGCCAAGGCCAGGGAAGCAGGTCATGACGTCAAGGTCGGCAAATTCCCGTTCATCGGCAATGGCAAGGCGATCGCGCTCGGCGAGACCGATGGCTTTATCAAGACCGTGTTTGATGCAAAGACGGGCGAACTGCTCGGCGCCCATATGATCGGCGCGGAGGTCACCGAACTGATCCAGGGCTATACCATCGGCAAGACGCTGGAAACCACCGAAGCGGAACTGATGAACACCGTGTTCCCGCATCCGACGCTGAGCGAGATGATGCACGAGAGTGTGCTCGATGCCTATGGGCGCGT
>CAWUKF010000312.1:0-2717 GCA_963922745.1 uncultured Sphingomonadales bacterium | reverse complement strand
CCTGCACCGCACGCCGCAAGGACAAGCTTGACGATCTGGTCGCCGAGATCAGCGCCGACGGCGGCAGCGCGAAGGCCTTTGCCCTCGACGTACGCGATGCCGCGCAGTTGCAGGCCATCATTCCCACCGTGACAGAATCTCTGGGCCAGCCCGATATACTCGTTAACAATGCTGGGATCGTCGATGCCGAACATGCCACCCGGATGTCGATTGAGCTCATCGACGATGTGCTGGATACAAATCTGCGCAGCGTGTTCATTCTGTCGAACGAATTTGCCCGGCCGCTGATCGGCCAGAAAATGCCCGGACGGATCGTCAATATCGCGTCGATCGCGGCGACCAGCTACAGCGGCGGCGGGGCGGCGCTCTATTCGACGACCAAGGCCGGGGTCGTCCGGATCACCGAGACGCTGGCGGTGGAATGGTCAAAATTTCACATCAACGTCAACGGCATAGCGCCGGGCCTGTTCGCCACCGAGATGGCCGACGGCATGATTGAGAGGGCGGGCGATTTCTCGGTACACTTCCCGCGCAAGCGAGTGGCTCAGCCGGAGCAGATGGACAGCACCCTGCTCTATCTGGTGTCGCCTTCTTCCAACGCGGTAACCGGCACCGTGATCAAGATCGATGACGGTCAGGGGTCTCGCTAGACCAGATCGCCCTTCAGCAGTTTCGGCAGGTCGCCGGTTTCGCCCTTGGCCTCGGCCATGAATTGCGCCTTGAGCGGCGGAATTCGCTGGACCAGACCGATGCCCATGCGCCTGATTTTTGAAGACGCCTCTCCCGGCAGGCCGAACAGGCGAGTCAGAAGATCGGTCGCAGCCGACACCATCATATTGTCGAGACTGCGCCAGCGATCATAGCGCGCGAGTATCTGGGAATCGCCCAGATCAAGGCCGGTGCGCGCGCCCTCGACCAGACATTCGGTCAGCGCCGCCACGTCGCGCAGGCCCAGATTGAGTCCCTGCCCGGCGATCGGATGGATGCCGTGACCGGCATCGCCGATCAGCACCAGCCGTTCTGCGGTCAGATGCGAGCTGTGGTGGAAGCCCAGCGGATAGGTCGGGCGGTCGGTGAGCAGCTCGATCGCGCCGAGAAAACCGCCGGTCTTTTTCATCATTTCAGCGACAAAGGCGCGCTCGTTGATCCTGGTATAGGCGGGGCCGTCCTTGCGCGAGACGGTCCAGACCACGGCTGACCGGTGTTTACCATCGGCATCGTCGAGCATCGGCAGCAGCGCGAACGGACCGGCCGGAAAGAACAGTTCATAGGCCGTATTGCCATGCGGCTTTTCGTGGGCGATCTTGCAGACAATCGCGCTGTGGTCATATTGCCAGTGCGCCATGATGATCCCGGCTTCCTCGCGCATCCGGCTGCCCCGGCCATCGGCGGCGACGAGCAGCGGAGCGGAAAGCCGCTCGCCATTTTCGAGGCTGATGTCGACGCGATGCGCGCCGCGTTCGCACGAAGCCACCTGGGTAGACAGGTGCAGGCTGATCGCCTCATGCGCCTGGGCCGCCGCGAACAGCAGTCGGCGAAGCACCGCATTTTCGACCATGATGCCCATCGGGCCCTCGCCCTCTCCGGGCACGAAGTCGAGCGTGCCGGGTTTCAGCCCGTCATTGACCAAAATCTTTTCGATATCGCAGCCATTTGGCCGCAGCTTTTCGGCCAGGCCGATGGCATCGAACATGTTCCAGCTGGCGCTGTTGATCGCAGAGACCCGCGCGTCATTTTGCGGGTTGGTCAGATCGTCCGGATCGGCCCTGTCGATAATCGACACTTTGAGGCCATGTGCAGCCAGCGTCAGCGCCTGGGTCAGGCCGATCATGCCGGCACCCAATATGATGATATCGCTATTCCGAGAATCAAATCCCATGGAGACCGCCTTTCCGAGCCACAAACCTGTAAACTAGGTAGGCATCGGCGGCGGCGAAGGAAAGGCAAATCCGGTAAAATAACGCCAAGAAACTTGACGGCGAGTCCCCGATTCGCGCAAAGGAGCGGATAGTTAATGCGCGCCTGTGGCTGGGGTGACGCACGGGAGCAAGTTATGGCGCAAAATGCCAAGGAAGCGAACTGGCGCGAGATCATGCGTCTCAGCCTGCTGCGCAGTGGCGCCCTGATCGGGGCCATTGCGATTTTTCTGGCGACCATATTCCTGTTGCTGGCGCTGGCCAGCTATTCGCCCAGCGACCCGTCCTTCAGCACCTCAGCCGGCAGCGTCGACCATAATTGGATGGGCATTTTCGGCTCCTATCTGTCCGATCTGACCTTGTTGCTGATCGGGCTGCCTGTGGTGATGTTCCTGCCGCTGCTGCTGTTGTTGGCCAACCGGCTCTGGCGCGACATCCCGCAGCCTGGCTGGAAACAGCAGCTGCTCTGGTGCCTGCTCGGGGCGCTGCTGGTCGGTACCGGGCTGGCGCTTTGGTTCCCGGAACCGCAGATGGAATTGCCCTCCGGCCTCGGCGGCCTGACCGGGATGGTGCTGGCCAATGGCATTACCGCCGGTCTCAACGCCATTTCGGCGGCCTGGAGTGGCCTGGCTTCGGGCATTCTCGTCGCCCTCACCATGACCGGCGGTCTTGCCCTCGGCTATTTCAGCCTGCGACTGGACCGACCCCTGTTTTCCGGCGCCTCGCTGAAAATCCCGGCGGTCCGCAACCCGTTTGGCCAGCAGGACGACGACCGAGTGATCGAACCGGACCGGGCGGCTG
>CAWUKF010000311.1:0-2738 GCA_963922745.1 uncultured Sphingomonadales bacterium | reverse complement strand
CAGCGGCGTGCGCGCTCGGCCGCTGCGTCAGGCCCGGGAATGGGGCTATCAGCGCGTCTCTTCCGGTCGTTCGGTGCTGATCCTCGACGCTGCGCCGCCGCCGATTGCGCGCATGGCAGTGGCTGGCTGCGCTTCGACCCTGGCCTTTGAATTTTCCATCGGCGACTGCCGGATCATCAGCAATTGCGGTGGTGCCGGGCTGGTCGGTGCGACGATTCCGGCGGCACTGGCCCGCGGCCTGCGGACCACCGCAGCGCACAGCACCCTGTGCATCGCCGACAGCAACAGCACCTCGATCCTGCCCGATGGCAAGCTTGGCCGCGGGGTCAGTGAGGTCGAACTGTTCCGCCGCGACGTCGAGAACGCGACCCGGCTCGAGGCCAGCCATGACGGCTACGCCAGACGCTTCGGGTTGATCCACAAGCGCTTGTTGCTGATGCGCTCGGACGGCCTGGAACTACGCGGCGAGGATATGCTGATCCCCGACGGCAAGAAGCGCCGGCGTCGCAAGGAGGACATTCCCTATGCGTTGCGCTTTCATCTCGGACCGGATATCGAGAGCGACCTGATCTCGGAAGGCAAGGGCGTGCTATTGCGCCTGGCCGACGGCAATTTGTGGCAGTTCCGTTCGACGAGCGGCGAAATTCAACTGGAAGAAAGCGTCTGGGTCGACGGCATGGGCATTGGCCATGAGGTTCGCCAGATGGTGATTTCCGGAGCAGTGGGCAGGGGCGGTGGCGCCACCGGCTGGCTGCTCAAACATATGGGGTAATAATGACAGAGAATATCAAGATCCAACGCGCTCTATTGTCGGTTTCGGACAAGAGCGGCCTCGCCGAACTCGGCAAACAGCTGGCGGCGATGGGCGTTGCGCTGATCTCGACCGGCGGTACCGCCAAGACCCTGCGCGAAGCCGGGCTGGAGGTCGCCGATATTTCGGACGTCACCCATTTCCCCGAAATGATGGATGGCCGGGTCAAGACCCTGCATCCCAAGGTCCACGGCGGCCTGCTCGCCCGGCGCGACGATGCCGGCCATGTCGCCTCGATGAAGGAACATGATATCGCGGGAATCGATCTGGTGATCGTCAATCTCTATCCCTTCGCCCAGACCGTCGCCAAGGGTGCGGAACGTGACGAGATTATCGAGAATATCGATATCGGCGGCCCCTCGATGGTGCGCAGCGCGGCGAAGAACCATGATTTCGTGACCATCGTTACCGACCCTTCGGACTATGACACGCTGCTTACCGAGCTGCAGCAGAATGACGGCGGCACCTCGCTTGCCTTCCGCAAGAATATGGCCGCCAAGGCCTTTGCCGCCACCGCCCGCTATGACAGCATGATCGCCCAGTGGTTCGGTTTTGCCGATCAGGGCAAGATGTTCCCCGACACGCTGCCGCTCACCATGAGCCGCCCGGTCGAGCTGCGCTACGGCGAGAATCCGCACCAGAGCGCCGCGCTCTATCTGCCCGATGGCCCTTCCGCGAAAGGCATCGCCCAGGCCGAGCAGCTGCAGGGCAAGGCGCTCAGCTACAATAATTATAACGACGCCGATGCCGCGCTCGAACTGGTCAGCGAATTCCGCGATGGCCCGCCGACCGTGGTGATCGTCAAGCACGCCAACCCTTGCGGTGTCGCCAGCGCCGACAATATTGTCGATGCTTACAAGGCGGCACTCGCCTGCGACAGCGTCTCCGCCTTCGGCGGCATTATCGCCGTCAACCGCCCGCTCGACGGCGCGGCGGCGGAAGCGATGACCGGCATCTTCACCGAAGTCGTCTGCGCGCCTGATGCCGATGATGAGGCCAAGGCGATCTTCGCCAAGAAGAAGAATCTCCGCCTGCTGCTGACCGGCGAACTGCCGGATGCTTCGCGGCCCGGCATGACCGTGAAAACCATCACCGGCGGCTATCTGCTGCAAAGCCGCGACAATGGCCAAGTCTCGAGCGATGACCTGAAATGCGTCACCACACGCCAGCCCAGCGAGCAGGAACTGGCCGACTGCCTGTTCGCCTGGACGGTTGCCAAACATGTCAAATCCAACGCGATCGTCTACGCCAAGGGCGGCGCCACTGCAGGTGTCGGTGCCGGCCAGATGAACCGCCTCGAATCCGCGCGCATTGCCGCGTGGAAAGCCAAAGATGCAGCCGAAAAGGCTGGCTGGGACGAACCCCGCACCATCGGTTCCTCCGTCGCCTCCGACGCCTTCTTCCCCTTCGCCGACGGCCTGATGGCGGCGGTCGAGGCGGGCGCGACAGCCGTAATCCAGCCGGGTGGCTCAATCCGCGACGACGAAGTGATTGCGGCGGCCGATGAAGCCGGTCTCGCGATGCTGTTCACCGGCATGCGCCATTTCAGGCATTAGGTATCTGTCCCTCTCCCGTACGGGAGAGGGTTGCGCAGACTTGGCAGCTTGCTGCTTAGTCGCAGCTGGGTGAGGGTGCACTACGCTTCAGATTAAGGAACCCCCTCATCCAAGTCCGCCTAATCCGCTGCGCGAATAAGGCTCCCTATCCTTCTCCCTCACGGGAGAAGGGATCGATGGAAGATAATGGCAAAAAACAAATCATTCCCGCCCCCCGAAGAAATATTGGCGCTCGTCAATGGCGGCGAGCTGACGGTAAAAGTCACGCCCAATGCGGGAGACAACAGCATCAGCCTGCCGGGCGAAAACGGACCTGCCGGCATATTGGCGATCCGCGTCTCCGCCACGCCGGAAGATGGCAAGGCCAATGC
>CAWUKF010000310.1:0-2765 GCA_963922745.1 uncultured Sphingomonadales bacterium | reverse complement strand
GCGGCGGTGGTCGTCCGGATATGGCGCAGGGCGGCGGGCCTGATGGCGCGAAGGCCGAGGATGCGATTGCGGCGATCAGGTCTGTTCTTGCGGGCTGAGCCCGTCCGGCACCAGATCGTCGGCGGTCGCCTGTCCCATTGATGTGCTCATCGATTTCAGCTTAGGCTCCTCTTCCAGATCGCCGTCTTCCTGAATCTGCTTCCGGTAGATATCCCGCAATTCGTGGATCGAGGCGATCACGGGCCCCATCGCCACGCCATTTTCGACGAGCACCGCCTCTGACAGTTGCAGCGACCCCTCCAGCGCTTCCGGCACGGCGTTGGTGGCACCGGCCTGGTAGAGTTCCGAGGCATGCTCGATATCCCGCGCCCGCGCGATGATCGGCAGGTCGGGAACCCAGGCGCGAACCTTCTTGACGATCTGCACCGACAGGACCGGTTCGTCCATCGTCAGGACCAGCGCCTTGGCATGGCCCAGCCGCAGCCGGTCGAGCATTTCGTTACGCGCGACATTGCCGAAAATGATCGGATAGCCCTCGCGCCGGGCCCGGGCGACCGCGTCGATATTGGACTCCACCGCCAGAAATTTCTGGTTATGGGTCTGGAGTAGCTGGGCGACCAGCTTGCCGACCCGACCGAAGCCGATGATGATCGTTTGCTGGGCCTCGACGGGCTGTTCGTCGGGGGCGGGTCCTCCGTCGCTGCGCATTTCCATCCGGCGGGCGATGTCATGACCAAAGCGGGCCAGCAGCGGCGTGATGGTCAGACCGATCGCGGTCACGATCTGCCAGAAGGCCGCGGTCTGCGGCTGGATCAGCTGTGCCTGCGTCGCTGCGGCCAGGACGATCAGAGTCGTTTCGGAAGGACTGGACATTAAAACACCGGCCTCGGTGGCAGTGCCGGCGCGAGCGCCGGCAAAGCGCAGCAATCCTCCGGTGACCGCAGCCTTGACCACAACCACACCCACCACTGCCGTGATCAGGCTGGCCCAGTTTTCCAGCACCACGCGAATATCGACCTGCATGCCGACCGTGATCAGGAAGACCCCAAGTGCCAGGCCCTTGAACGGTTCGGTAATGACCTCGACCTCGCCGTGATATTCGGTTTCCGCGATCAGCAGCCCCGCGAGCAAGGCTCCGACAATCGGGGAACGGCCGGGCGCAGCGGTCGCCAGGCTGGCGAGGATGATCACCAGCAGGCTGACGGCCAGGAACAGTTCCGGGCTCTTGGTCCGCGCCGCCTGCGCAAAAATCCGCGGCAGCAGCAGCCGCCCGAGCACCAGCATCACGGCGATCACCGCGCCGCCCATCAGCAGTGTCTTGCCGAGACTGTCCCAGCCACCATCGGCGGTGATCGCCGGCGAAATCGCGCCGAGCAGGAAGATGATCGGGACGATCGCCACATCCTCGAACAGAAGCATGGCCAGCGCCGCGCGGCCGACCGGGCTCTTCGTCCCCGACATCGGCAGCACCAGCGCGGTCGAGGACAGAGCCAGGGCGAGGCCGAGACCCAGGGCACCTGCCGCATTCTGGCCGATCAGATAGAGGACCGAGGCGATGATCAGACCCGAGGCAAGCAATTCCGCTGCGCCGACCCCAAAAACCAGCCGTCTCAGCGACCACAGCCGCTTGAACGAAAGCTCCAGTCCGATCGAGAACAGCAGCAGGATGATTCCCATCTCGGCGAAAGGTTCGATCGCCTCGCGGTCGCTGATCGTGACGAATCTGAGCCATTCATACTGACTTTGCAGCGAGCCGAGGCCGGACGGCCCAAGCAACAGGCCGACCAGGATGAATCCGATGATCGGCGTGATCCGGAAGCGGGTGAAGGCGGGAATCACGATCCCCGCTGCGCCCAGAATGACGATGGCATCAATGAAGGCGGGATTGTCGAGCGGACTGTGCATGGGAAGACTCTATACGCGAACAATGCTATTTGTCAGCAGCTTACATTGAGGAGAAGGCCAATGCACGAACCCGTGGGCGATATTTTGATCGTTGGCGGCGGCCCCGCCGGGATGATGGCCGGCTTGCTGTTCGCGCGGGCCGGGCTCAAGGTGGCAGTGCTGGAAAAACATGCGGATTTCTTTCGAGATTTCAGGGGGGATACGGTGCACCCCTCGACGCTCGAGCTGTTTCATCAACTGGGCATGCTGGACGACCTGCTGAAGGTGCCGCATAACCGGATCGACCAGGCTTCAGTCCATGTCGCCGACCGTGAAATGAAGGTGCTAGATTTCAGGCATTTGCCCGTTTCTGCGCCCTATATCGCAATGATGCCGCAATGGGATCTGCTCAAATTCATTGCCGACCAGGCCCGGCGCTATCCCGGCTTCAACCTGCAGATGGAAAGCGAAGCGGTTGATCTGATCAAGGACGAAACGGGCCGTGTGTGCGGGGCCGAGACACGCAGCGGCGAGAAATTTTACGCCAGGCTGGTGATCGCCGCCGACGGCAGGCGTTCGGTGTTGCGCGACAGGGCAGACCTTCCGCTACGCGATATCGGCGCGCCGATGGATGTGTTCTGGTTCCGTGTCGACAAGCCGGAAGATTATGGCGGAGATGTTTTCGGTACGGTGCAGGCGGGCCGCTTCATGGTGATGATCGATCGCCGGGACTATTATCAGTGCGCTTTTCTGTTCAACAAGGGGCAGGCCGATACGGTCCGGGCCGCAGGGCTGGAGGCATTTCGCGCCAGCCTGCGGTCGCTGGTGCCCGACCTCGCCGCCGCTTTCGAACAGATCACTAGCTGGGATCAGGTCAAGAC
>CAWUKF010000309.1:0-2766 GCA_963922745.1 uncultured Sphingomonadales bacterium | reverse complement strand
CCGGCTATGGCAGCAGGAGCTACCGCAACTATATCCTCGGCATCCTGCTCACCGTCTATATTTTCAATTTCATCGACCGCACGATCATCAATATCCTGACCGAGCCAATCAAGGAAAGCTTTGGCGTCGAAGACTGGCAGATGGGGCTGCTCGGCGGTCCCGCCTTTGCCATTCTCTATACCTTTGTCGGCATTCCGATCGCGCGCTTCTCCGAGAAGCATCACCGGGTCTGGATCATCGCCGGATCGGTGTTCCTGTGGAGCCTGATGACGGTGCTGTGCGGCTTTGCCACCAGCTTCATCGCCCTGTTCCTCTTCCGCATCGGCGTCAGCATCGGCGAGGCCGGCTGTTCGCCGCCGGCCAATTCGCTGATCGCCGACTATTTCGTGCCTGCGGAGCGGTCTACCGCGGTATCGGTCTATGCGCTGGGTATCCCGCTCGGCGGCATGGTCGCCTATGTGTTCGGCGGCTATATCGTCGGCAGTCTGGACGGGCCGATCGTCGGCGCGATGCTCGCCAGCTGGAACTGGACCTGGGCGGTCAATGCGCTCGACTGGCAGAATATCGAGGGCTGGCGGATTGCCTTCGTCGTCGTCGGGGTCCCCGGCATCATCGTCGCGGCGATCGTCAAGCTGACCATCGCCGAGCCGCCGCGCGGCTATACCGATCCGGCGGAGATGCAGAACCGCGAACAGGTCGGCTTTCGCGAAGTGCTGCGGATCCTGGCCCAAAAGCCCTCCTACTGGCACGTCACCCTGGGCGTCACCATCGCCTCGTTCGTCAATTATGGCGTTGGCCAGTTTTTCGTCTCCTTCCTGATCCGCACCCACGAGATGTCAATCTTCGACGCTTCGGTGAAGATCGCCATGGCGCTGGCGCTGATGGCAGCGATCGGCACCTATATGTCAGGCTATCTGGCCGACAAATATGCCAAGCGCTTTCCCAAGGCGCTGGCGCTGATCCCGATGTTCGCGCTGATCGGCGTGATCCCCATGCACGTGGTTGGCTATCTGGCGGACTCCCTGTGGCTGGCGGTGCCGCTGATGATGGTGGGGCAGATGCTGCTCTATACCTATCTCTGCCCGCTCTACGCGGTGCCCAGCGGCGTGGTCGACAGCCGGATGCGGGCGACCGCGGTTGCCGTCACCCTGTTCATCGTCAACCTGCTCGGCTATGGTCTGGGACCGCCACTGATCGGCGGCCTGTCAACGATCCTGAACGCGACCTTCCTGTCGGGCCTCGACCCGGCGCTGACGCTGGAGACGTGCAAGGCCAGCAATCTCGCCGCCGCCGCGCAAAGCGCCTGCGATACGGCCAATGCCGATGGCCTGCGCTGGTCGATGGTATTGTTCAAATGCCTCTATCTGTGGGCGATCTTCCACTTCTATATGGCCAGCCGGACGATCCAGCGGGATATGGGGCGGTAATCATAGCACCGTTTGGCGAAACGTCTGTAGCGGACAAGCCAATGTCGCGAACATAAGGTATGCCCACATATTGACATTAAGGCATTTTTGTATGTATGAAATAATACATATTATGAATTATGTTTGGATAGAGACTTACAATGTCAGTCAAGAATGTCGCAAAACGGCAATATCAGCGGCTGGTGGACACTGCCGCCTCTGGTAGCACGCACAATCTGTCGGTGCCGCCGGAAGGCTGGATTGCCACGGTCAGGAAAGCGCTGGGCATATCCGGCGCACAGCTTGGCAGAATGACCGACCGTACCCGCGCGACCATTGCCGGAGCGGAACGGTCCGAGCGGGATCATGCGGTCACCCTGCAAACGATGGATGCCATGGCAAAAGCCATGGGCTGCCGCTTCGTTTATGCGATCATTCCCGAGACCGGCAGCGTTGCAGAAATTGTCGAGACTCAGGCAAGGAAAAAAGCGAGAGCATTGGTCGATGAAGCCAGCAAGCATATGGCGCTGGAAGACCAGGCTATCGGCCTGAGCGATCGGGAGGAAGAGATCGAGCAGGTTACCCGCGATCTTGTGCGTGAGCCGCCTGCTGATTTCTGGGAACCGGAATGAGTCCAGCGGGAGAGGAGCCGGAGGGCGCGACCCCGCTTGACCCGGCCGCACGGGAAGGCCTACGCTTCAGGCACATTACCAGCCGCGCCGAACTGAATCATCTGGAGCAGGCCAATGTCCAAAGTGGGCTGGCGTGGCTGAAGCGCAGAAGAACGACCGACAGGTTGACCGAAACTTTCATCCGCGAACTGCATCGGCGACTTTTTGGAGACGTATGGCGGTGGGCCGGTGCGTTCCGGCTGACCGAGAAAAATATCGGAGTCGATCCGGTCCAGATAGCGGTGCGATTGCGAGTGCTGCTCGACGATGCCCGATTCTGGGCAGAACATGGAACTTACGAGCCTCTCGAGGCGGCTGCGCGCTTCCATCACCGCATTGTCCAGATTCATCCGTTCGCCAACGGCAACGGGCGGCACGCCCGCATCGCCGCCGATCATTATCTCCGGCGGCACCTCGACCATCCACCGATTGACTGGGAAGCCGGTCATGATCTGGTCAACAGCAGCGAACGCAGAAATGACTATATCCAAGCACTGAGGGCAGCCGATGCTCGAGACTATTCGCAGCTATTCCGCTTTGTTGGATGTGAGGGAAAGTAGAGTTTTGAACCATATGGAACTGGGCGGATGTCCCCTTAGTTCCCGTTACAGTCCGCCCCTTCGATATCGTTCTCAATCATTCAGCACATTGATCGCCGTGTGCACCCGGTCGCGGATATCATCGCGCTC
>CAWUKF010000308.1:0-2775 GCA_963922745.1 uncultured Sphingomonadales bacterium | reverse complement strand
CAAGGAAGCCGCGCCTTTTGGCGGCGGCAGCTGGTCGCTGGCCAATCCGATCAGCGAGGATCTCAAGGTGATGCGGCCATCCATGCTCCCCGGCCTGATTGCCGCGGCCAAGCGCAACAGCGCCCGCGGGGCCTCGTCGATCCGGCTGTTCGAAGTCGGCCGCCGCTATCTGGAAAGCAGCGAGCATTCGACCATCGGTCTGGTATTGACCGGCGAAAAGAGCGCGCGCAGCTGGCAGGGCGGCGCGGCGAGCAAGTTCGACGCCTATGACGCCAAGGCGGAAGTGCTGGCGATCCTCGAGGCGGGCGGAGCGCCGGTCGACAAGCTGATGGATTTCGGGGAAGCAGGTGACGCTTACCATCCCGGACAGTCCGGCACATTGCGGCTCGGGCCTAAGAAGATTCTCGCCGCTTACGGGGCGCTGCATCCGTCCGTCACCAGGGCGCTTGGCCTGAAGGGTGCGGCGGTCGGCGGAGAGATATTCCTCGATGCGATCCCGCAGAAGAAGAAATCCGGCCATATGCGCGACGCCTTTGCACCACCGGCGCTGCAGGCCGTCACCCGCGACTTTGCCTTTATCGTCGATGCGGATCTGCCAGCCGGCGATCTGCTGCGTGCGGTCAAGGGCGCGGACAAGAAGCTGATCACCGATGCGCGGATTTTCGATCTGTTCGAGGGGCCGAGCGTGGGCGAGGGCATGAAGTCGCTGGCGGTGGAAGTGACACTGCAGCCGATGGACGCGACGTTGACCGAAGACGATCTGAAGGCGCTTTCGGACAAGGTCGTTGCCAGTGCCGGAAAATTGGGCGCGGAATTGAGGGGGTAGCGATGGTCGTCATGCTGAACTTGTTTCAGCATCCATTTCTCCCCATAGAACCTGCATCCAGCCGATGGATGGATCCTGAAACAAGTTCAGGATGACGATTGTTAGAAAATTGAATCTATGACCAACGCCAAACCACGCCGTACATTTGCGATCATCTCTCACCCCGACGCGGGTAAGACGACGCTGACCGAGAAGCTCCTGCTGAAGGGCGGCGCTATTCACTTGGCGGGCGAAGTGAAGGCGCGGGGCGACAACCGGCGGGCGCGGTCGGACTGGATGAAGATCGAGCAGCAGCGCGGGATTTCGGTGACATCCAGCGTCATGACCTTCGAGCGCAACGATATCATCTTCAACCTGCTCGACACGCCGGGCCATGAGGATTTTTCCGAGGACACCTATCGTACGCTGACCGCCGTCGACAGCGCGATCATGGTGATCGACGCAGCGTCGGGCATCGAGGCGCAGACGCTGAAGCTGTTCGAGGTCTGCCGGATGCGCAGCGTGCCGATCATCACCTTCGTCAACAAGGTCGATCGCGAGGGCCGCGATCCGTTTGAGCTGCTCGACGAGGTCGCGGACAAGCTGGCTCTGGACGTCTGCCCGATGAGCTGGCCGACCGGCATGGGCGGGCAGTTCGAGGGCGTGTACGACCTGCAGCGCAACCAGCTGCACCAGCCGACCGGCAGCAGCAAGCAATATGACGGCGTGACCCAGCAATTCACCGGTCTCGACGATCCGAAGCTGGGAGAAGTGCTGAGCGATGGCGCGCTCGAGCGGCTGACCAGTGAGGGCGAACTGGCGCAGGGCGGCTATAGCGGCTTTGATCTCGAGGCCTATCAGAACGGCGATCTGACTCCGGTCTATTTCGGCTCGGCGCTCAAGCAATTCGGGGTCGAGGAGCTGATCGACGCGATTGCCGACTATGCGCCCAGCCCGCGCCCGCAGCCCGCCGAACCGGCGCCGATTGATCCGGACAGCGACGATGTCACCGGCTTTATTTTCAAGATCCAGGCGAACATGGACCCGCAGCACCGCGACCGCATCGCCTTCATGCGGCTCTGCTCCGGCGAGTTCAAGCGCGGCATGAAGCTGACCCCCTCGGGTCTCGGCAAGCCGATTGCGATCCACTCGCCGATCCTGTTTTTCGCGCAGGACCGGGAGATTGCCGATACGGCGGAGCCCGGCGATATCATCGGCATCCCCAATCACGGCACCCTGCGGGTCGGCGATACCTTGTCCGAAAAGAACCAGGTGCGGATCACCGGCCTGCCCAATTTTGCCCCGGAAATCCTGCGCCGGGTGATCCTGCGCGATCCGACCAAGACCAAGCAGCTCCGCAAGGCGCTGGATGACCTGTCGGAAGAGGGCGTGGTCCAGGTCTTCTATCCCGAGCTCGGCGCCAACTGGATCATCGGCGTGGTCGGGCAGCTGCAGCTCGAGGTGCTGGTGTCGCGGCTGCAGGCGGAATATAAGGTCGATGCCTATCTGGAACAGGCACCGTTTGAAACCGCACGCTGGATCAGCGGCGACGACCCGACGCTGAACGCCTTTGCCAATATCAACCAGAGTTCACTGGCCCGTGACCGCGACGACAATCTGGTGTTCCTCGCCAAGTCGGCCTGGGACGTCGGCTATCAGGAAGAGCGCAATCCGGAGATAAAGTTCAGCACGACACGCGAACGCTAATCCCCTAAATAGCGGCCATGGCGAGCCGAACCACCACCGATATGGCCTTTCAGGCGATCGTCATTGATGACGAGGGCCGCGTCTGCGCGGATATTCCGGAGAGCGCCTGCCAGCAGGAGCCGGGCAATTTCTTCCGCCATGTCGGCGCGCTGGCGCTGACCAAGAGCGCTGACGGGCGGGTTGATCCGAAACTGGGGCCGAGCTGGCCGATGACCGCGCTGGGCGCGCCGGTGGCGCTGATCGGGCTGCTGGTGCCGGTGCGC
>CAWUKF010000307.1:0-2796 GCA_963922745.1 uncultured Sphingomonadales bacterium | reverse complement strand
GGTGGTCGAATAGCGGACATGGCCGCAGGCGGAATCGCCGCGCAGGCGGTTGATCACCTCTTCGCTGTCGAAATTGCCCGCAACCGGGCCGAGCGCGCGATGGCTGTAAAATTCCTTGCCGTTGCGGCAGGTGATACCGGCGGCTTCCTGTCCGCGGTGCTGCAGCGCATGCAGGCCGAGCGCCACCATGGCGGCCGCGTCCTCAATGCCAGCGACACCAAAAACGCCGCACTCTTCCCGCAGCTTATCGTCATCAAACGGGTGGGTTGTCAGCATATCGCACCTGGCTTGTTATTGGTCGGGCGGGGTTGCCAGCGATATAGGTATGAATGGGGGCTTTGTCTGCCCCCAATGTCATAAAATCATAATATTACGTGAACCGGCGGCAACAGGCAGCGGCCATTGCGCCATTAGGCGTTGCGCGGGACCGGATCGGGTCTTAATCCGGCGTCATGACCAAGAATGACACAGATCGCGAAACGGGAACGCTGCTCCAGCCAAAATATGATTCGAACGGGCTGATCACTGCTGTGGTTACCGACGCGGCGACCGGTGCGCTGCTGATGCTGGCCCATATGAACGCCGAGGCCCTGCAACGGACGCAGGACAGCGGCGTCGCGCATTTCTACTCGCGCAGCCGCCAGTGCCTGTGGAAGAAGGGCGAAACGTCTGGCAATATCCTGACGGTCACCGAGATGCGTATCGACTGCGACCAAGATGCGCTGTGGATCAAGGCCGTGCCGGCAGGGCCAGCCTGTCACACCGGCGAGGCCAGCTGCTTCTACCGCAAGATTGTCGACGGCAAGCTGGAGCCGGTTGGATGAGGCTTGGCGTTGCGCTTTGTCTGGCGCTGTTGACCACGGCCTGCGGGCAGGGCCCGTCGGAAGCGGAGAAAGCCGCTGCGAAGCTTAGCCCGCTCGAGGAGGCCGCGATCGATGCCGGAGTGATTCCCGATATCCGCAACGTTACGCTGGCCGGGGCATTCGAGCGCCGCAGCGATCTCGGAACGGATCGCTTCTGCGCGGTCGGTAATGATGAAAACGGCTATCAGATCGGGATGATCGCGGTCTTCGGACCCGCCGCCAAATGCGAAGGGCTGGGCGAAGCGGAGCGCGATGGCGAGACGGTGCGGATCACGCTGAACAGCGAGGAGGAATGCAGTTTCACGGCGCGCTTTGACGGGGTTGAACTGCAGTTGCCCGGCGAGCTGCCGGCCAGCTGCTCCAGCTATTGCAGTCCGCGCGCCGGCTTCGAGGGTGTCAGTTTCTATATCATCGGCGAAGGGGACGAGGTCGCCCGCTCCACCAGCGGCCGCGATTTCGAAAATCTCTGTCCCGGCGGATAGGGTTGACGTTTACGTTAGCGTAAGCTATGGCAGCGATATGCCAAAGCCGCCAAACCATGCCGAACTCGACACGCCGGACCTGAAGAACCGGGAAACCTACACGATATCCGACCTGTCCGAAGAATTCGGCGTCACGGCGCGGGCCCTGCGTTTTTACGAGGACGAGGGGCTGATCGCGCCCGACCGCAAGGGGCTGTCGCGGGTCTATACCAAGCGCGACCGGGCCCGTCTTGCCTGGATCATGCGCGCGAAAAATGTCGGATTCAGCCTGATCGAGATTCGCGAGATGATCGATCTCTACGATGTCGGCGATGGCAGGCAGACACAAATGCAGGTGACGGTCGAAAAATGTCAGGAAAAGGTCGATACGCTGAAGAAGCAGCGCGCCGACATCGACAGTTCGATCAAGGAGCTGACCGGTTTTATAAAGACTGTGCAGGCCGCCATGGCGGACACAAAAGCGCAGCATCAATAGAGAATAGATGCCGGTACGAGCCGGCAACCCCTTTGACTAGAAAGTAGAACATCATGCCCAGTTATATTGCCCCCGTTGGTGAAGTGCGTTTCATCCTCAACGAGGTTCTCAACCTCGAGAAATATTCGAATCTCGCCGGCTTTGAAAATGCGACGCCGGAAATGGTTGACGCGATCCTGACCGAGGCAGGCAAGTTTTCCACCGAAGTGCTGCACCCGCTCAACCAGTCGGGCGATGAGGAAGGCTGCACCCGTCACGAAGACGGATCGGTGACCACGCCGAAGGGCTTCAAGGAAGCCTATCAGAAACTGACCGACGGCGGCTGGACGACCTTGTCGTCGCCGGAGGAGTTTGGCGGGCAGGGCTTGCCGCGCGTGATTGGCAATGCGGTGATGGAATTCATGGTCTCGGCCAATCAGGCACTTGAAATGTACACCGGCCTGACCCAGGGCGCGATTGCGTCGATCCTGACCGAAGGCAGCGAAGAGCAGAAGCAGACCTACGCCACCCAGATGATTTCCGGCAAATGGACCGGGACGATGAACCTGACCGAAGCCCATTGCGGCACCGACCTTGGCCTGATCCGGACCAAGGCCGAACCGATGCCGGGTGGCAGCTATGCGATCACCGGCCAGAAGATCTTCATCTCGGCTGGCGAGCATGACCTGGCGGAAAATATCATCCACCTGGTGCTGGCGAAGACGCCGGGCGCGCCGGACAGTTCCAAGGGCATCTCGCTGTTCATCGTGCCGAAATATCTGGTCAATGAAGACGGTTCGCTGGGCGAGCGCAACGGCGTGACCTGCGGCTCGATCGAGGAAAAAATGGGCATCCACGGCAATGCGACCTGCGTGATGAACTATGACGGGGCCACCGGCTATATGGTCGGCGAAGAGAATAAGGGCCTGCGCGCGATGTTCATCATGATGAACGCGGCGCGGCTTGGCGTCGGCCTGCAGGGGCTGGCGCAGGGCGA
>CAWUKF010000306.1:0-2842 GCA_963922745.1 uncultured Sphingomonadales bacterium | reverse complement strand
TGCCGCGCCTTGCGACCCGCCGGCGTATCGCCGCTGCGCGTTTCGATCGTGATCGGCAACCCCATTTCCTCGACCGGCGTCAGCAGGTTGCGTTGCACGTCGACCGCCAGCGCCTTGAGCGGCGAGATATAGAGCGTGTGGAGGCCACTCCCCGCTTCCCGTTCGCCCTGAGCTTGTCGAAGGGCCGGTTGTGCCCGGCCCGGTGCTTCGACAGGCTCAGCACGAACGGATTTTGCATCCTGTTGTTCAACCAGGTCAACCAGCGTGGGCAGAAATCCGGCCAGCGTCTTGCCCGCACCCGTCGGCGCCGTAAGCAGCGCATGACGCCCCGCCCGCGCTGCTGCCAGCATCTCCAGCTGGTGTCGGCGCACGGTCCAGCCGCGCGCGGCGAACCAGTCGGCTAGGATGGTGGGAAGACCGTTTGCGATCAGCGTGCTCCTGCGGAGGCAGGAGCCCATCTCCTGCCATGGCGTCCGGGTGCGATTTCAGGAGATGGGGACCTGCCTTCGCAGGGCCACAAAGGCCGACCGACCCGGAAAACTCAAGCTATTGTTTCAATTCCGCCATCAGCCCGAACAATTGCACCACATCCGGCGGCGAGGGATCGTCGGCATATTCCCGGTACAGCGTCGAGACATTGACCGCGATCCGTTCGCTGTCGCCCCAGCTGGAAAAATCCCCCAGCCTGATATCATGCGCGGCATCCCGCACCGAAAGCCCGGCGTCAAACCGCTTGCGCGCTTCCTGGTCGATATAGCGCAGATAATCCTGCACCCGCCGGACACCATGGACATCGGTGATCGGGCCATGACCGGGGACGATGGTCTCGGCTTTCAGATCGATAATCGTGTCGCAGGCGGCGATCCAGTTGGACACCGGTCCCGCCCACATGATCGGCGTGCCCTCGATGAAAAGAATGTCGCCGGTAAAGATGGTGCGATCGCCGGGGACATGCACCAGCACATCGCCCGCCGTATGGGCCGGCCCGACTTCGATCAGGTCCACCGTCTTGTCGCCGACGGTCAGGCTGTGCTTGCCGCTGAATGTCTGCGTCGGGAGCTTCTCCTCGACATCGGTGAAATCGAAGCTGCCGAAAATATCGACCAGATATTGTCCCGCCGGTCCCATGGCACGCGCCTGGGTCATGATCGCCGCCAGCTGGCTGGCCGGCAGCTCTGACATTTCGCGCGCGCTCGCTTCCGATGCGATCACCTCCGCCTGTGCGCAGCAGCCATTGCCATGGGTATGGTCGCCATTGGCATGGGTGTTGACGATCACCCCGATATCGTCCGCACCGACGCCCGCGGCATCTGCCATGACGCCAAGCATCTCGCGGGTCAGGCTGGCATCGAACAGCGTATCGACGAGCAGCGATTCGCCGCCGTCGCTGATCAGACCGGCATTGGACCAGCCCCAGCCGCCATCGGGCTGCAGATAGGCGAACAGACCGTTGCCGGTTTCCACCAGGCCTTTTTCAAAGGGAATTGCCATCAACCATTCTCCCGTGTTCCACGCCTTATGCGATAAATTGTCGCAACTTTCCAATGATTCGAACGTACGGGACTTGATCAGGGTCGACACGCCGATCCTTGCCGACCGCAAATTATTACCGTATCTTCCGGGAAGCTAGATTTTACCGCGACGGCAGCGACAAATCCAACAAGAGCGACATATCATGGACAATCGGGCAACGTCGAAAAACCGGGTCGAATGGGGGTTCATCCTGACCCTGTTGCTGGTCATCTCGCTTGCCTTCGCGTTCATCATCGAACCGTTTTTCGGAGCCATCGTCTGGGCCGTGGTCGTCGCCGTCCTGTTCCGTCCGGTCTACGACCGCCTGCTCGGGCGTCTTCCCGGCCGGACCAATCTGGCGACGGTGATCACCATCGTCCTGATCCTGCTGCTGGTCATCGTTCCCGCGATCCTGCTGGGCTTCGCGCTGGTGCAGGAGGCGACGAGCGTCTACCAGCACATCCAGGCGGGGGACATAGATTTCGACGCGGCGTTCGAGGGATTCGAAAAATCCCTGCCGCACTGGATGCAGGTGCAGCTCGCCGCCTACGGCTATGGCGATATTGCCAGCATCAGGTCGGAGATAGAGCAATATGTTTCGGCCATTCTCGAATTTATGCTCGGCCAGCTGCTCAGCGTCGGGCAGGGCGCCTTCCAGTTCATGCTCGGCCTGGGCGTGATGCTCTATCTGACCTTCTTCCTGTTGCGCGACGGCCCGGCGCTGACCGACCGCATCGGCGAGATGATTCCGCTTGAGGAGTCAAAGCGTCACATCCTGATGGAACGGTTTCTCGCGGTGATCCGGGCGACGATCAAGGGCAGCTTGGTTATCGCGGTCATCCAGGGCACGCTGGGCGGCTTGGTCTTCTGGGCGCTCGATATCCGCGGCGCGCTGCTCTGGGCCGTGGTCATGGGTGTTTCCTCGCTGATTCCCGCCATCGGCACGGGTTTCGTCTGGGTCCCGGTCGCGCTCTACCTGCTGGTGACCGGAGATGTCACGCAGGGCATCATATTGATCCTCTGCGGCGTGTTCGTGATCAGCATGGTCGACAATGTCGTGCGTCCGATTCTGGTCGGGCGCGACACCCGGATGCCCGACTATGTGGTGCTGATCACCACGCTCGGCGGGCTGCAGCTGTTCGGGATCAACGGCATCATCATCGGCCCGCTGGTCGCGGCGCTGTTCATTGCGATCTGGAGCATATTCTCGGATATGCATCAGGTTCACCGGCAACCGGACAAGGCCAGCGACTAGCCGCTCAGCGGCTCGCCTCGTCCGCCATTGCGATCATCGACCGCGCGTGGCGCAGGGCCACCGCCCGGTGGTCCC
>CAWUKF010000305.1:0-2890 GCA_963922745.1 uncultured Sphingomonadales bacterium | reverse complement strand
TGGTGCCCGAGGGCGGATTCGAACCACCGACACAGCGATTTTCAGTCGCTTGCTCTACCAACTGAGCTACTCGGGCATCTGCGCCGGCGCGATGCGCTGGCGGCGTTAGGAAGCGACGCTATAGGCGGGGGCCTTGCTGCTTGTCCAGCCTAAAAATGGCGGTTTTATTGTGCCTGTTCAGTCCTCTCCGTCACGCCCGGAATCACCGGTAACATGACCCGCCAACTCATCAGGCGAAACCGACGGGCCGGGTATCTTGTAACCATCCCCCAGCCATTGCAGCAGATCGCGATCCTTGCATCCGGCGCTGCAAAAAGGCCGGAATTCTGCCGTCGCATTCTGCCCGCACACCGGGCATTTCGGGGCTCTTGAACCCGCCATTGGCTAGCCCTGTCCCAGGAGGCCCGGAAACAGGCCCGTCAGCAGGATTGCCGAAATCACCACCGGGCACAGCCAGCGGACCAGAAACAGCCAGGCGCGATGGAGATTGCCATCAAGCCCGTTCTCGCTGTCGATCAGCCGGCGGTCGGCAATCCAGCCGACAAATATGGCGACCAGCAGCGCCGAAGTCGGCAGCAGAATCTTCGCGGTCAGTTCATCGATGATACCGAACACCGGCTGCCCGGAGAAGATCATGAAGTCGAACGGCTGGAAGTCCGCCTGGCTGTTGAACGACAGGCTGGCCCAGGCTCCGATCAGGAAGGCCAGTCCCCCAAGCACCGCGGTCACCAGCCAGCGCGGCTTGTTGAACCGGCCGATTGCCCAGCTGACCGAGGCTTCGAGCAGCGCAACCGAGCTGGTCAGCGCCGCAAAGAATACCATGATGAAGAACAGCAGGCCGATCAGTGATCCCGCCGGCATGGTCTGGAAGGCAACCGGCAGGCTGACGAACAGCAGGCCAAGACCGCCCTGCACCTGTTCCTGGCCGGACAGAATGGCGTCGAGACTGGCCGGGGCCAGCGCCGCGAAGGTGATCGGAAAAATCGCCAGTCCGGCAATGACAGCGACCGAGGTATCGGCCGTCGCGATCTGAACGGATGTCTTGGCCAGATTGATGTCGCGAGACGCGTAGGCACCATAGGTGATCATCAGCGCCGAGCCCAGCGACAGCGAAAACAGGGCCTGACCGAGCGCGGACAGCTGTACCGAAGGGTCGAGCAGACGGGCCGGTTCGAAATCGAACAGGAAGGTGAGCGCCGCACCAAAAGCGCCGGTGAATGCACCATATACGGTAATCGCGATCAGCAGCAGGAAGAAGATCGGCATCAGCCAGACCGCGACTTTTTCGATGCCGCTGCTGACGCCGCGCCCGACGGCCATCACCGTCAGCGCCATGAAAATTGCGTGCATTGCCAGCATCTGGTTTTCGTCAGCCTGCAGGGCAGGCAATATGCTCTGCACCCGGTCGACCGAATATCCCTGCATCGCGCCACCGGTCAGGCCGCCCGAGCCTGCGGCACTGGCGACGTCTCCGGCAAATACGCCGATGAAGTGCAATATCCATCCGGCGAGCACGCTGTAATAGGTCAGGATCAGGAACGCGCCGACCATCCCGATACCGGCCGCTACCGACCACCAGCCGGAGGCGCGCGATTCAATCGCCACCTTTTTCATGCTTTCGATTGCCGAGCTGTGGCCATGACGTCCGATCAGCGTTTCCGAGAGCAGGATCGGCAGACCGATCAGCAGCACGCAGAAAATATAGAAGATGACGAAGGCACCGCCACCATTGGCACCGGCCTCGGCGGGGAATCGCACCAGATTGCCCAGTCCGACCGCAGAACCGATCGCGGCCAGAACGAAAGCGGTGCGCGAGGACCAGCCCTCTCCTGTGGGTATTGTTGCGCCTGCCATCTACTGAACTCCCCGATATTATCCGACCTGTGCGGCCTCGTTACACCTGTTACTAGCTGCGCATCAGCATCGGGCCAAGGGGTTTTCCGGCAAATAGATGGACATGCAGATGGGCGACTTCCTGGTGGCCGTGCTTGCCGATATTGGCGAGCAGGCGATAGCCGGGTTCCACCATCCCAGCTTCACGCGCGACATGGCCGACGGCGCGGACAAAACCGGCAATTTCTGCTTCGCTGGCCGTGGCCGAGAAATCGTCCCAGCTGACATAGCGTCCCTTGGGAATGACCAATATATGCTCGGGGGCCTGCGGATTTATATCGTGAAAGGCAAGCACCCACTCGTCTTCGTAAACCGTCTTGTTGGGAATTTCGCCGCGCAATATCTTCGCGAAAATATTGTCATCGTCATAGGGTTCGGTCGGATCAATCGCCATCAGCCTGCTCCTCTTGCCGCTTTTTCATCCAGTCCCGACAGACCTTCGCGGCGCGCCAGTTCGGCAGTCACGTCATCCAGCGACAGATCCATGTCGGCAAGCAGGACCATCAGGTGAAACAGCAGGTCTGCGGCCTCCCCCGTCATCGCCGCCCGGTCGCCCTGGACCGCAGCGATCACCGTCTCGATCGCTTCCTCGCCGAGTTTCTCGGCCATTTTGGCCCGGCCCTTGGCGCGCAGGCTGGCAACATAGCTGGTATCGGGATCGGCGGCGCGCCGGTCGTTGATCGTCTGTTCGAGCGATTTGAGAATATCTGTCATCCCGGGCGGTTTGCGCGACCGATCGCCTGTTCGTCAACCCCTGGCGACAGAAGTTCGCCTTCCACCCGGAGACATTGCCCACGAAAAAGGGCCGCCAGATACTGGCGACCCCGTTTCTGCCGTATCGCGATTGATCGCGTACGGCGCTCTTTTAGCGAAGATTAGTTCTTCTTGCGGCGCTTGGCAGCCACGCGGCCTGCAACCAGACCGCTCAGGCCAAGACCCAGCATCAACATGCTTGATGGTTCGGGAACCGGGGTTCCGCCGCTCGAGCCCGTGCCGC
>CAWUKF010000304.1:0-2901 GCA_963922745.1 uncultured Sphingomonadales bacterium | reverse complement strand
CCGCTTCTTTTCCACAGCCGCCAACAGATTATCCACAGACTTGTCCTGCCAGCCCTCGCGCGCCAATATCTCCGCGCGATGCTCGTGCAGACGGAAGATATCTGCCGGGCTTTCCAGCCAACCGGCTTCGATAAATTCTGCGATGCTCTTCTCCCCCAACCCATCGATATCCAGCGCCGCGCGCGAGACGAAATGGGCCAGCCGCTGAAAGCGCTGCGCCGGGCAGATCAGGCCGCCGGTGCAGCGGACATCAACCTCGCCTTCCTCGGCAACCGCTTCACTGCCACATTCGGGACATTCTTCTGGAAATGGAAAAGGGTCTCCCGGTTCATTACGGGTCAGATTTTCGACGACCTGCGGAATGACATCTCCAGCCCGCTGGATCACCACCCGGTCACCCGGACGCACCCCGAGCCGTCCAATCTCGTCCCGATTGTGCAGCGTCACATTGGACACCACCACGCCGCCGACGGTGACCGGCTTCAGTCGCCCGACCGGGGTCAGCTTGCCGGTGCGCCCGACCTGGATATCGATACTCTCCAGCGTCGTCTGCGCCTGCTCGGCGGGGAATTTATGCGCAATCGCCCAGCGCGGCGCCTTGGCCACAAAGCCGAGCCGCTGCTGCCAATCGAGCCGGTCAACCTTGTAGACGACGCCGTCGATATCATAAGGCATCTCCGCCCGCTCCGCCTCGATACGACGATAATGACCGAGCATGCCATCGAGCGTCTCAAACCGCTTGACCAGCGGCGACACGGGCACACCCCAGCTGGCAATAGCCGCCATGACGTCAGATGCGGTCTCGCCCGGCAGCTCGCTATGCACGCCCCAGCCATGCGCCCAGAATTTCAGCGGCCGTTTGGCGGTGATATTCGCATCCTTCTGCCGCAGCGACCCGGCGGCGGCATTACGCGGATTGGCAAATTGCCGGATTTTTTCCGGATCAAAATCAACGCCCTTGGCCTCCGCCTCGGCCCGGCCCTCGTCCATCAACCGCTCGTTCAGCCCGGCAAAATCCGCCTTGGCCATATAGACTTCACCGCGGATCTCGAACAAATCGGGGACGGGAGGGGGATCCGTTAGCCCTGAGCCTGTCGAAGGGCGCTTCTCGTCCGAGAGGCGTGGTTCGACAAGCTCACCACTAACGGATAATCGCTGCGGAATATCCCCGATCATCCTTACATTAGCAGTTACATCCTCCCCCACCTGCCCGTCGCCGCGGGTCGCCGCGAGCACAAGCTCGCCCTTCTCGTAGCGCAGCGAACAGGACAGCCCGTCAATCTTGTCCTCGGCCGTCACCGCCACCGGCGCATCTTCTGGCAAATTCAAAAAGCGCCGCACCCGCGCCAGCCATTCGGCGATATCTTCGTCGGCAAAGCCGTTGTCGAGGCTCATCATCCTTTGTTCGTGCTTGACCTTCGACAAGGGCGAAGCCGCCACCGCCGCCCCGACCAGCTTGTTCGGACTGTCCTCCCGCACCAGATGCGGAAAAGCCTCCTCCAGCGCATTATTCCGCCGCACCAGCGCGTCATAGTCCGCATCGGAAATTTCCGGCGCATCCTCGGCATGATAGAGCTTGTTATGATGCGCGATCTTGCGCGCCAGCCGCATCAGTTCGTTGGCGGCTTCAGCCTCTGAGAATTGTTCCATAACCATGATTCACTTTAGCCATTGCCCCCCGATCTTACACCTTTAAAATAGGTATCTGATCGGACATATTTATCGCTTGAAGCTGACGTCAGGTCATATGGTAGATCGACATGGATCCGCAAAAGGAGTCGTCATGAGCAAGAAAAAAATATTGGGTTTCGGCTGCCTGGGCCTTTTGGTGCTGATCGTTGCCGCCGGTGCAGCGATGTGGTTTTTCCGGCCTGATACTCCGATCACCGTCGACGATCCGGGCGAAGGCGGTACGCGGATCACTATAAACGATCGCCCCGCCAATTATTTTCCGGGGAAAGGTGATGGTGCCCGCCCCGCCGTGTTGCTCCTGGGCGGCTCCGAAGGCGGTTTGACCGAAGCATCCAACAGCCTGGCCCGTCTTCTTCAGGCCAAGGGTTATTCCGTGCTCTATCCCGGATATTACCGCACGTCGGAAGCAACACGACCCTTCGACATGGTGCCGGTGGAGACATTCGATCAAGCTCTCGAATGGCTGAAGTCTCGCGAAGATATTGACGGCAACCGCATTGCGGTCATCGGCGGCTCCAAGGGCGGAGAAGCTGCACTGCTCATCGCATCACGGCATCCGGAGCTGAAAGCGGTTGTTTCCGCCATGCCCAGCAATGTCGTTTGGCAGGGCTTTGACCTGTCGAGCATGGACATGTCCAAGTTTCAGTCGTCCTGGAGCGCTGCCGGCAGACCGCTGCCTTATCTGCCATACACCATGCTTGGCTTCACGGAATGGTTCGAGGAAGGGGCGATCGGTAAGATGTACAGCGAGAGCCTGAAGAAAATCGATGTACATCCCGATGCGATTATCCGGATCGAGAAAACCACCGCGCCGTTGCTGTTGATTTGTGGCGAGAAGGACAATCTTTGGCCGTCGTGCGACATGGCGCGCTCGATAAAGGCGCGAGCGGCAAAATTCGGTCAACCGCAAGTGCAACTGCTTGCTTATAAAGATGCAGGGCATGGCGTGTTCGGCGCTGTGCGCAATCCTGACGAGGAAGGGTTTGATAAACTGGGAAGTCTCGGCGGCAGTCCGGAAGGCAACAACGAGGCACGCAAAGACAATTGGCCAAAACTGCTGGCGTTCCTGGAGAAGCATCTGGCGAACCAGAACTAGACCCCCTCCAGCAACCGGTCCGCCTGCGCCCTCGCCTCATCGGTCACATCCGCGCCCGACAGCATCCGCGCAATCTCCTGCCGCCGCCCCTCGTCGTCCAGCGCGCGAACATC
>CAWUKF010000303.1:0-2907 GCA_963922745.1 uncultured Sphingomonadales bacterium | reverse complement strand
CGCCAATAGCCAGACCAATATCATGGAACGCCATCCTGCCTCGACCAACAACCTTTTCACGCGCCTTTCGGAATCAGAAAATATATCTTCCGGTTGGCAAAGTCGATCGCCACCCGGTCAAATTGGCGCAGCGCATCCATGCCAAGGAAAAGCGCCGGGGTTTTCTCCAGTCGCAAGGCCTTGAACGGCGCGATATCGGCAAAGGCGATCGGGATGAGGCCAAAACGCGCGCGTCCGATCAGCAGCTCCTTGGCGATACCATAGTCGGCCGGAACCGAGCGGCCGGTGACATCGACCAGATTCATCTGCGTCAGCGCTGATGATTTCAGCCGCAACCGCTTCTGCAGCATCTTGTTGCCGATCGACAGTTCCCCACCGGTATCGATGATGATGCTGGTTTTGACGCCGGCAATCGTGGCGTTGGTGAAGATCAATTGTCCGGAGCGACGCCTTGCCGTCACCACAATCTCCCGGAACGACCTGCTTTTCAGCGGTTCGCTCGTGTCCTCCACTGAAATGTTGCGGCCCAGAAAATCGAACAGGATTCGCTGCCCCTGCAGGCTGTCGAGACCGAGCACGCCATCAGCGCCGATATTGGCGGAGCTGAAGGTGGGTGAAACAAGCCCGTCATAGCTGCGACTGCCGAGGGTCAGACTGGGGACGAACACGGTCTGGACCACGGTGCTGCCGGCCAGCGCCACGATTGTTACCTGATCCTCAATGTCCAGCGCCAGCGCCCCGGCGATCTCCTTCGACAATATCGTCCGTTGCGATGCCGTGTCGATGATGAAGGCATAGGGCCCGCCCCGGTCGATCCGGACCGAAACCGTCATCCGGTCGAGCCGGTCCTTTTCGATCGCGATCCGTTCGGCATCGGGCTGGATAAATTCGTCCGGCAGGTGGTCGGCAATGGCGGCCTTCGTCTCAGGCTCTGCTGGAACGGACGCGGCAGGCTGCGCCGCTATCAGCGACGCGCACACCGGAAGGAGGAGCGGAGAACAGGCCATCGCGCCATCCTACGCCAAAAACCGCGTTCGTCCAGAAGCGATGGTTTTTGTGCCCGTCGCTAATCCGGCTTCATGGCTTCGCTGATCAGCGATTCCGCCTCAATTAGCAGGGCATCGTCGGTTGCGCCCTGCGCTACATGTTCGCGCCCGATCATCACCAGCACCGGCACCGCCAGCGGGCTGACGCGGTCGAGTTCGACATGGATCATCGATCCGGCAGCGCGGTCGAGCAGGTCTCCGAGCCGCCCGACATCGGTCATCCGCGCTCTGGCGTCCGCCCAGGCGGCCTGCATCAGCAGATGGTCGGGTTCATATTTGCGTAGCACGTCGAAGATCAGATCGGTGGAAAAGGTCACCTGCTTGCCGGTCTTGCGCTTGCCCGGATGCTGTCGCTCGATCAGACCACTGATCACCGCCACCTCGCGGAAGGCGCGTTTCAGCAGATTTGATCCCTCCACCCAGTCGAAAAACTCCCCTTCCAATATGTCGGCACTGAACAGCGGCGCGGGATCGGTCACCGGCTCGACGCTGTAGCAGGCCAGCGCATAATCATTGGCGACAAAACCGACCGGCTTCAGGCCGCGGTCCTCCATCCGCCGGGTCAGCAGCATGCCCAGCGACTGATGGGCGTTCCAGCCTTCAAAGCTGTAGGCGACCATATAATGCAGTCCCTTGTGCGGGAAGGTCTCGACCAGCAGCTGTCCCGGTTCCGGCATCACCGACCGGAAATCCTGCATCTCCAGCCATTCGCGAACATCATCGGGAAAGCGCGCCCAGCCCGCCCGGTCGGTCAGAAAGCCCCGTACCCGGTCGGACAGGTGCGTGGTCAGTGGCAGTCTCGCGCCCATATAGCTGGGGATCATGGCGGCCTTTTTCGCCGCCCGCACGATCACGTCGCTGCTGTCCATCTTGATCATTTCCAGGCTGAGTCCGGCGAAGAAGAATGTGTCGCCGACCGACAGCATGGCGGCAAAGCCTTCCTCGACCTTGCCGAGGCTGCGACCGTTCCGGAACCGCACGGTCATCATCGCGGCATCGACGATGATTCCTGCGTTCAGCCGGTGCTGGGCGGCAAATTTCGGGTGGGTGAGGCTCCACACACCGTTCTTGGCACGGCGCAGCCGCTTGAACCGGTCATAGGCCTTGAGCGCATAGCCGCCGTCACGGGTGAAATTCAGCACCCGTTCGAACTGCTCCTTGCCGAGCGCGCTATAGGGCAGGGCGGACTGCACCTCGTCGAGCAGTTCGTCTTCCTGAAACGGTGCAGCGCAGGCACAGCTCATCACATGCTGGGCCAGCACATCGAGTCCGCCGGCGCGAAACGGCTCGCCGTCGCGCCGGCCTTCGTTGACCGCATCCAGCGCCGCCTGCGCCTCGAGATATTCGAAGCGGTTGCCGGGCACCAGCAGCGCCTTCGACGACACATCCAGCCGGTGATTGGCGCGGCCGATCCGCTGCAGCAGCCGCGACGATCCCTTCGGCGCACCCATCTGGATGACGCAGTCGATATCGCCCCAGTCGACCCCGAGATCGAGCGAGGCCGTGCAGACCAGCGCCCGCATCCGCCCTGACGCCATGGCGTTCTCCACCTTGCGCCGCGCTTCCCTCGACAGGCTGCCGTGATGGATGCCGATCGCCAGCGTCTCGTCATTGATGTCCCACAGCTTCTGGAAGGTCAACTCGGCGAGAAAGCGCGTGTTGCAGAAGATCAAAGTCATCCGGTTGGCGCGGATCTGCTGCATCACCTGCGGGATCGCATAGGCACCGGCATGTCCGGCCCACGGCACCCGCACCGGATCGCCCTCGGGCGTTTCCGGCAGCATGATCGACAGATCGGCCGGCGCGCCCTCCGCACCCAGCACATGGGCCACGGTGTCGATATCGCCATAAGGCGCGAGCC
>CAWUKF010000302.1:0-2932 GCA_963922745.1 uncultured Sphingomonadales bacterium | reverse complement strand
TCCTCCGGATTATAGAGGGCGCATTTACTAAGGCTGAGACAGCCGCAACCGATACAGCCATCCAGCCGGTTTCTCGTGCGCTCCAGTTCGGCGATCCGCGCGTCGATCACCGACCGCATCGCCTTGCTGATCCGGGTCCAGTCGGCCTGCGTCGGCGTCCGCCCATGCGGCAGCTTGGCCAGCTGCCGTTTAATTTCGCCGATGCTCAGCCCCAGTTGCTGCGCGATCAGCACGAAGCTGAGCCGCCTTATATCCGACCGCAGAAACCGCCGCTGCCCACCGCTCGAGCGAAAGGGTTCGACCAGCTCCTTTTCCTCGTAGAAGCGGATCGCGGAGACCGACAGACCGGTACGAGCCGCCAGCGCGCCAATGGTCAGGGCTTTGGTTTCGGGCATATTCATCTCCTTCCTTTCCTCCCCGTTGCGCAGCAATGGGGAGGTGGCGTCCGCCGTAGCCTTGGCGGAGGCGGATGACGGAGGGGCCGAACCCTATTCGCGCCATCCCCCGATCATCAAAGCCGGCACTGAGACCAACCAGCCCCTCCACCACGTTGCGCGCGGTCCCCCTCCCCATTGCAGCGCAATGAGGAGGAAAATAATCTCTTGACCTCAACTTAGCTTGAGGTTGTACGAATCACAAGCATGGAGAACTGGCAGGCTCAAAAAGCCGCCTGAAGAGCGGCAAACATGCTTCCAATTCTTCCATTGGTTCGATGCCGAGAAAGCGAGGAAATAGCAGATGAAGCTCAATCAGGTCACCGTCGGATGCCTCGACTATGACGAATCTGTCGCTTTTTATCAAAGGCTTGGTCTCGTCCAGATCGTCGACTCGCCGCCCCGCTATGCTAGGTTCGAGACGCCGACCGGCGAGACCTTCTCGATCCACGCGGTCGATCAGAACGCGACGCCCTCGACCATGATCTACTTCGAATGCGACGATCTCGACGCAAAAGTCGCGAAACTGCAATCTGCCGGAATCGCCTTCGACAGCCCACCTGTCGACCAGGACTGGGGCTGGCGCGAAGCGCGGTTGCGCGACCCGGCGGGCAATCCGCTCTGCCTGTTTTACGGCGGCGACAACCGCCGCTTCCCGCCCTGGCGGATCAATCAATCATCTATCGAAAAAGGAAAATGAACATGACCAATGCAAAACTCGAGCACGCGAATATCACCGTCAGCGACCCGCAAAGGAGCGCCGCCCTGCTGACCGATCTGTTCGGCTGGCATATCCGGTGGGAGGGTCCGGCCATGCTGGACGGTCACACGATCCATATTGGCACGGCTGACAGCTATGTCGCGCTCTATACCAACCCGGAGGTGCAAGCTGCCGACCCGACGTTCATCAAGGGCGAACCGCTGAACCATATCGGCGTGACAGTCGATGATCTCGATGCGGTCGAGGCGAAAGTCATCGCCGCAGGCCTAGAGCCCTTCAACCACGCAGATTACGAACCCGGTCGCCGCTTCTATTTCTTCGACTGGAACGGCATCGAGTGGGAAGTGGTGAGCTACGCCTAGGCCGACTCCCTCAAGGGAGAGGAAATTAATCGATGAGCGACCCTGCTCGTCATCCTGAGCTCGTTTCAGGATCCAGTACGGGGTGACGAATTGAAGATGATCCGCTAATATCCGCGCTATGGTCGACCATATCCTGATCTCAACCTGCCAATGTGGCCAAGTCCGCTGTCAGGGTGTCGCTCGGCCGATCATGAGCGACATATGCTATTGCGATGATTGTCAGGCGGGAGCGGCAATGCTAGAATCGCTGGACGGTGCCGCGCCGCTTGCCGAACCGGATGGCGGCACCCATTATCTCACCTATCGCGATGACCGCTTTTCCTGTGTCGAAGGCGCTGATCTGCTGCAAGCTTATCAAATTTCCCCCGATGCCCCGACCCGGAGGATGGTCGCCTCCTGCTGCAACACGGCGATGTATCTGAAATTTGCAAAGGGTCACTGGACATCCGCCTACGCAAAGCGTTTCAGCGGCGATCTGCCGCCGGTCGAATTGCGGACACAGACGCAATTCCGGACATCAACCATGCCTCTGCCTGACGATGCCCCAAGCTATCGAACATTTGGTCCGAAACTGTACTGGCGGCTGTTCACGTCACGGATTGCAATGATTTTGGGGTAAGCCCCTTCTTTTTCGAGACTGAAGACCTTTCGATTTGAACAGGCTGCGGCAATTCTCGTCATCCCAAACTCTAACCGCAATCCGGAGCGACAATGCGCAGATTGCGCTAATTGCCGCTCTGGATCCTGAAACAAGTTCAGGATGACGAGATGATTGCGGCATCTGTGCCGCGCAAAACGAAGCCTCTACAAACTCGGATTAACCAGCACCTTCTCGCCGGTCGCCTTCTTCTCATACCCCTTGGCAATGTCCGGATCGATCATGTCCATCAGGCTGATCTCGCTGCTATAGTCGCTCTTGAAAATGCCGTTGCGCTCTTCGACCGTATACATGCGCATTTCCATCATCCGCTCGCCGCCGACCTTTTCCAGATGCGGGGTCAGCAGCCAGCCGCCGACGCCCCAGTAGAGGCCGAGGCCGCCACCAAGGATGGTTTCGCCGGTGTCGAGACGGCCATAGATATAGACCTGCTTGTGGGTGGTCGAGCCATAGACGCTGAACTCGGCGCCGCGCACCGCCGCCGCCTTTTCCATCGCGGTCAGGATATAGCTGGCCATCTTGCCGCCGCCGATCGCGTCGAAGCCCAGCGTCGCGCCGGTTTCCGCTAGCGCCGCAATCAGCTTCTCCATGAAATCATCCTTGCTGCTGTCGATCACATGGGTCAGACCGATATCGGTGAGGATCTTCTTCTGCGCATCGCTGCGCACGATGGCGACCAGATCGACGCCTTCCTTCAGGCACAGCTTGGCCAGCATCTGCCCGAGGTTGGACGCCGCCGCGGTGTGGACCAGCGCTT
>CAWUKF010000301.1:0-2966 GCA_963922745.1 uncultured Sphingomonadales bacterium | reverse complement strand
CTGCTCCCCCGAAGCCCATGCAGCATGCGTCCCGCTGGATATCCGGTGCGGCAGGATGATCGTGCAGACAGGTCCTGCTGACAGATTCTTTGCATCGATGATGATGCATTCCGAGCGATCCTGCACCATGTCGGTGATAAAGCTGATCAGATAGCCGTCATCTTCCGATTGCGCATTGGCACGCGGGATGAAGGGAGCTTCGGAGCCAAAGCGCTGCTCGCCGAAAGAGACGTGCTCTGCTTCGCCGGTCTTCAGATCATGTTTTGTCAGGCCATTGAACAGGAACCAGCCGGGCTCGCCGGTGACGCTGTAGACATAGCGATAGGGCCGGCCGGCATATTGCGGATTGAACATGCCGAATTCGACCGGATAGTCGTCAAAAAGCGTCTCTTCTCTGGTCCCTCCGGTCTTCCGGTTGAACCGCCAGCGGTGCAGCTCCGGTTTGAAACTGTGCAGGTCGAGGCTGGCCCCCATGCTTTCGTAGCCGGGCGGGAAATCGGTCAGCGGCGGCGGCACCGGGTCGTTCTGGAAATAGCCGTCGAGCACGACTTCGTCGCCCTCCTCGAAGGCATTGGCCCAGTGCAGCACATAGGTTGGCTTGGCCTCGAACCATTGGATATCTTCGGGTTGCCCCATGCGTGGCATGATGCCAAAGCGCGTCGGCATGTCAGCGTGGTAGGCCGGAATTCTCAGCTTGCGCTCGAACAATTCCTCTTTCCAGAACAGCGGGCAGTCATTGAAGATCGCGAAATTCGTGGTGAACGCCATGTCGTGCGGCAGGCGCGGGCCGGGCAGATCAATCGCGACCAGATGCTTCAGCTGATTGTCGGGACCGACCACGCCATATTGCAGATGCGGCTTCTCGATCGCATAGTTGAAGAACAACAGCTCCCCGGTCGCCTCGTCGACCTTGCAATGGGCCGAAATGCCATGCGCCGGCACCCAGTCGGCAGGCCCGAGCGTCGCCAGCGTTTCCGGATCGAGCCGATAGCCTTCGCCGCACAGGTAGAAAGTCGAGAGGATTGCCCCGGCGTGGACGACGACATCGGTCGAACTGCTGTCCTTGACGCTGCCATGGGCGGTCATGCCGGGCTCGAGCGCATCATGCGGATTGCCCATCAGGCCCGGCCAGAGCGGCCCGCCGGCTTGCTGTTCTGCCTCGAACCCCTTGGTGCGGACAAAGCGGTTGCGATAGATCGCCTTGCCATCCTTGATCCGGACGGTGTGGATCATGCCGTCGCCGTCAAAGGGATGATAGCGCCCGAGGCTGCCATGCACCGGATTTTCGGTGTTGCGGACATAGAGACCGTCGATATCCGCCGGGATAGTGCCGATCACTTCCAGCTGGTCCGTATCGAGTTCCTCGAACACTGGCGTCCAGGCGCCATTGCGATAGGGATGGTCATTGGGTTCCAGCGTTGCCTTCACCTGATTGACCGGCGTGCCCATCAGTCGCGCAGCAATTCGTTGATGCCGGTCTTGGAGCGGGTCTGGGCGTCGACCGTCTTGACGATGACGGCGCAATAGAGGCTCGGGCCAGGCATGCCGTCAACATTGACCTTGGGCGGCAAGGTGCCGGGAACGACGACCGCATAAGGTGGCACTTCGCCGATCCATAACTTGCCGGTGACTCGGTCGACAATCTTGGTCGATGCCCCAAGATAGACACCCATCGAGAGTACCGCGCCTTCGCCAACGCGAACGCCTTCGGCAACTTCGGCGCGGGCGCCGATAAAGGCACCGTCCTCGATAATCACCGGACCGGCCTGCAACGGCTCGAGCACGCCGCCGATTCCGGCACCGCCGGAGATATGGACATTCTTGCCAATCTGCGCGCAGCTGCCGACCGTTGCCCAGCCATCGACCATCGTGCCTTCATCGACATAGGCTCCGATATTGACGAAGCTCGGCATCAGCACAACGCCCCTGCCGATAAACGCACCCTGCCGGACAATCGAGCCAGGGACCGAGCGGAAACCGGCCTCGCGGAAACGATTCTCGCCCCAGCCGGCGAATTTGCTGGGCACTTTGTCCCAGTGATTGGCACCGCCGGGGCCTTCGATCACATGGTTGTCGTTGAGCCGGAAGGAAAGCAGCACGGCTTTCTTGAGCCACTGATTGACGACCCATTGGCCATCCTTTTTCTCTGCGACGCGTGCGGTGCCGTTGTCGAGCATGGCCAGCGCCTGGTTGACCGCGTCGCGCTCCGCTCCCTGGGTGGCGAGACCCAGGGATTCGCGCTTGTCCCAGGCGTTGTCGATTACGGTCTGCAATGCTTTGTTCATGCCGGCTGTTCTTCCTTTTCGCGGTGGAGGCCGGTTACCCAGCTTTCCAGATCGGTGATTTCGTGGTCAATATAGGCGGGATCATGTTCCCGGCCAGCCCATTCTGCGCCCGTATTGATCCAGACGGTAGTCATGCCCAGTTCTTTCGCCGGACGCAAATTGCGCGCCATATCCTCGACAAACAGGGCGCGGGTCGGATCGACGCCGGTGGCGGCAATCATGCTGTGATAGGCGCCTTCCTGTGGCTTGGGCACGAGGCCGGTATCCAATATATCGTGCATCTGGTGGAACAGGCCGTCGAGACCGCGTTTTTCAAGCACGCGCTCGGCATAAGGTCGGTCGGCATTGGTGAAAACGAGTTTCTCGCCCGGCAGCGCTTCGATCGCTGCCCGTACCAGAGGTGCCGGTGACAGGCGATCCATGTCGATATCATGGACAAAATCAAGGAAATCGGCCGGGTCGGTGCCATGATGATGCATCAGGCCGGCGAGCGTGGTGCCATGATCATGGAAAAATCCCTTCTGGATTTTGCGCGCTTCGGTCAGATCGCAGTCAAGCGCCCCGGCGATATATTCACCCATCTTCACATCGATCAGCGCGAACAGGTCGCACTCTGCCGGATAGAGCACATTGTCGAGATCGAAGATCCAGTGATCGATATGGGAAAATTCGGGTGGCATG
>CAWUKF010000300.1:0-2993 GCA_963922745.1 uncultured Sphingomonadales bacterium | reverse complement strand
GGCCGATTGCCCGACGGCACGACCCGGATTGTCGGCGGGCGCGGTGAAGGGCCGACGGCGCGGATCACGCTGCACAGCTGGAACGCGCTGCTGCGGCTCGTCAATTCCGGCTCGATCGGCTGGTATCGCGCCTGGGAAAAGGGTGAATGGGAAAGCCCCGATCTGGTCGAGCTGTTCGACCTGTTCACCCGCAATCGCGCCGGGCTCAAGGACACCGGCCGGGCCGGAGGCCTGTTCCGGCTGATCGCCCGGATGCGGCACAGCCGGCGGAATAATGACAAGCTGCGGGCGCGACAGAATATCCAGTATCACTATGATCTGGGCAATGATTTCTATGCGCTGTGGCTTGACAAAACTATGAGCTATTCCAGTGGTATATTCGAGACTGTTAAGACAGAACTCGAAGATGCGCAGAAAGCCAAGATTGCCGCGATCGCCGAGCGCCTGCACACCAGGCCGGGCGACAGCGTGCTGGAAATCGGCTGCGGCTGGGGGCATCTGTCGGGAACGCTGGCGCGCGATTACGGTCTGAAGGTGACCGGCATCTCGCTCTCCGACGAACAGACCGCCTGGGCGCGAGAACATCATTCCGAGGCGCAGTTCCTGATTCAGGATTATCGGGATGTGGACGGCCAATATGATGCGATTGCCAGTGTCGAGATGGTGGAAGCGGTCGGCCAGAAATACTGGCCCGACTTTCTCGACTGCATCGCCCGCAATCTCAAGCCCGGCGGTCGCGCGGCGCTGCAATATATCAGCATTGCCGATGATATTTTTGAAGATTATGCGGCCAGCGCCGACTTTATCCAGACCTATATTTTCCCCGGCGGGATGCTGCTGTCGGAAAGCCGGTTCCGGGCGCTGGCGGAGGAGCGCGGTCTGCGATGGACAGATCAGACAGATTTGGGCCAGGATTATGCGCAGACGCTGAAATTGTGGCGCGAGCGGTTTGACGCCGTGGTCGAGCGCGGTGCGTTGCCGGCGGGGTTCGACGAGAAATTCGTCCGGCTGTGGCGCTATTATCTGACCTATTGCGAAGGTGGTTTTCGCGGCGGCGGGATTGATGTCGCGCAAGTAACGATGATAAAAGAATGAAGAATGATGGAGAGCGGAAGCATGAGAAAATTCGGAAAACTGGTGATGCTTGGCGCTGCCTGCCTCAGCCTGACAGCTTGCGAGAAGGCCCAGAAAGTCGCGGCCACCGCCGCCGGATTGCCGACTGACGAGAATGTGCTGTTCTGGACCCAGGATCAGCGCGACAATGCCTTCCGTCAGATGGAGGTGCTCACCACCACCCGTACCATCGAGGCCGGCAATGACATCCGCACGCTGGCAGCCGGCAAACCGCTGCCGGATACGCTGAAAACCGAAAATGGCGAGATCAACATCGACAACTATATGGCCAGCCAGCGGCTGGCCGGGCTGGTCATTTTGCAGGATGGCAAGATCCGGCTCGAGGAATATCGGATGGATTTCGACCGAAATCACCGCTGGACCAGTTTTTCGGTTGCCAAGTCGCTGGTGTCTTCGCTGGTCGGCGCAGCGATCAAGGACGGTTTCATCAAGTCGGTCGACGATCCGCTGACCGACTATATCCCGGAGCTGAAGGGCAGCGGCTATGATGGCGTGACCATCGAGCAGTTGCTGACCATGACCTCGGGTGTGAAATGGAACGAGGATTATGGCGACAAGGGCAGCGACGTCGCCCGCTTCAACAACACCAAGTCGAAAGACGGCGTTGATCCGGTGATTCTCTACATGAAGACGCTGGTCAACGAAGCCAAGCCCGGCACGCGCTGGCAATATAATACCGGCGAAACCAACCTGATCGGGGTGCTGGTCGCCAAGGCGACCGGCAAGCCTCTTTCCGAATATCTCTCGGAAAAAATCTGGCAGCCTTATGGCATGGCCAATGATGCGGTGTGGATCCTGAACGACGGCGGCAAGGAGATCGGCGGTTGCTGTATCTCTGCAACCACTCGCGATTTTGCCCTATTCGGGCAATTTGCGATGAATGGCGGCAAGATCGGGGACCAATATGTCGTGCCGGAGGACTGGTTTGCCAAGGCGGGCACCAAGCAGGCCGATATCGGTCAGCCGGGTGCCGGCTACGGTTACCAATGGTGGACCTTTGATGACGGCAGTTTCGCGGCGCAAGGTATTTTCGGGCAGGGTATCTTCATCGATCCGAAGCGCAAGCTGGTCATTGCAGGCAATGGCAACTGGCCGAGCGCGACGCCGCAAGAGAAGAAGACCGAGCGCAATGCCTTCTACCGGGCGGTGCAGGCCTATATCGACAGTGAAGCGGCACCCGCCGAAGACCAGAGTGCTGAAGCGAAGGACGAAAGCGCGCCTGCCGAGAGCGAAAACTAGCCGATTTCGAACCGCTCGCCGGTTTCAAAGTCGCTGGCCAGTATCTCGACCAGCCTGTCTGCGACAACCGAGGGCAGCTTGACGCTGGCCGGATCCTCGCCGGGATAGGCGAGGGCGCGCATCTCGGTGCGGGTGCGACCGGGGTCGACAATGGCCGCGCGAATCTTGCCCAAATTGCGCATTTCTTCGCCATAACTGAGCACAAGCGTCTCAAGAGCGGCTTTTGATGCACCATAAGCGCCCCAAAATGCACGGGGTTTCCGGCCGACGCTGCTGGTCATTGCCAGCAGCCGGGCGTTGTCGCTCTTGCGCAGCATCGGATCGAATCCGGTGATCAGCGCCTGCTGGGCAATCAGGTTGAGGGTCAGGACCCTGTTGAATTCCTTGCCGTCAATAGAGGGGACCGGTCCCAGAGAGCCGAGCATGGCGGCGTTCAGAACGAGAATGTCCAGGCCCTCCCAGCGACCGGCAATCGCCGTCGCCAGACGCCCGATACTGTCGCCGTCCGTCAGATCGAGTGGTGCAATGGTCGCGTTGCCGCCGGCATCGTGAATCTGTTCCTCGATTTTTTCCAGACCATCGGCATCGCGCGCGGTGATCACGACATGCGCGCCTTCGCT
>CAWUKF010000299.1:0-3029 GCA_963922745.1 uncultured Sphingomonadales bacterium | reverse complement strand
TGGCGGGCGGATCGTCGACATCGCGGTTGCGCGGATAGGCCTGTTCCATCGCCAGCTGCAGGATTTCCCCCTTGAACCAGTCGCTTTCCGCCATCGCCTGGCCGAGCAGCGTCAGCGCATCATAGCCGGCCCCCATATCGCCCGGCGGCGGGGGCGGGATGCTGGGGTCATAGGGGCGCTTGTACAGAAACCGCAGCAGGCTCTTCTTGTCGAAAGGGTCGAAAGGATTGAGGATAAGCTGCTGAAAATACGGCTCTTCATTCAATCCGAACGCGCAAGAAAATTTGCGGAACTCGCCGCGGCAGAGCCAGTCGATATGCTCGCGCTTTATCTTCGCCGCCTTCTGAATATTCTGCACCATATAGATCGGGTCGGTCTCGATCAGCATCGCCGTGACAAAGCCCATCGCGCCCACATGCAGCTGGGCGGCGGCAAAGATCCGGTCGCTGCGGATCACCTCCGAACCGGTCTGCGCGATAAAATCATCGGACAGCACGCCCTGTTTCGGCTCAATCCACAATATCCGCTCCGGCGTCACCAGCTGCACCGCACGGACATGGTCCTGGATGCCACCGGCCTGCCAGACGCTGCCATGCGTGCCGGTAGCGCAGGCCCCGGCAAAGCTCTGGCCGTTGCTGGCACCGCCTGTGCGCAGCGACCGGCCCAGTTCTTCGGCGCTTTCATAGACTTCATCGACGGTCGCGCCTGCCTGCACGAGAAGCAGAGCTTCTGCGGGAACATCACAATCCTCGTGCAGGTTCTTGGCCCCGATTTTGAAGGTGCGATTGAGCCGCAAGGTCTCGACCAGCCAGCCATCCTCGATCACGTTGATCGGTGCCGGCGACCAGCCTGCCCCGACCGGACGGACCGGAATCTGATATTGTTTCGCTTCCCCGAGCAGCGCCAGCACGGTTTCGGCGACGGCTTTCAGATAGGCCCGGCCATTCGGCTGCTCCTCATTCGCCAGCTCGACCCGGCTTCTGAGGTTGCAGGCGGCGGTCTGGTGATAGTTGCGCCAGACCTGCTGGCCGAGATGCACGGCCCGGGCCATCAGGCGTCGCCCACGTCAAAATCACCGGCATAACAGCGATAGGCGATGCTGATCTGCCGGACAAAGCCGAAGGTCAGCAGGCAGATCAGGATCGCCCTGCCGGTCATGAAGAAGCGCATGTCGTTGATGCCGAGCCGCGCGCAGTCGTCGATCTGCAGCGACCTTCGCCGCCGCGAGGCAAAGCCCCAGGCCAATATCGTAATCTCGATGGTCTTGCCGCCAACCGGCCGCGGATCGGCAATCGCCAGACAGGCATCGCCCGATTGCGCCAGCAGCTGCCCCAGCAACAGCAGGGTCAGGATAGCGATCAGAATCAGTGACCAAAATGCCATGAACATCCCCCAATTTTGTCCTGCACCGATGAAATGTTTGCGGGACGAGCCGCCCGCTGTATAGGATAAAAATGCATATTCACAAATTGCTGACAGACAATCAGGACATCGCCGATATCTGCGCCCGCTTTGCGACAGCGGATTTCATCACGGTTGATACCGAGTTCATGCGCGAGAATACTTATTGGCCCATTCTCTGCCTGATCCAGATCTCCGACGGCAAGGAAGCCGCCGCAATCGACCCGCTCGCCAAGGGCGTGGACCTGGGTCCGCTGCTGGAGTTGCTGGTCGACAACGAGAATGTGCTCAAGATTTTCCACGCCGGTGGCCAGGATGTGGAGATCATCCACAATCTGACCGGCAAGACCCCGCATCCGATCTTCGATACCCAGATCGCCGCGATGGCGATCGGCCAGAGCGAACAGATCGGCTATGCCAATCTGGTCGATAACTGGCTCGGGATTACGCTGGACAAGGGCGCGCGCTTTACGGACTGGTCGCGACGGCCGCTCAACGCGCGCCAGCTTGAATATGCGATCGCCGATGTCACCCATCTCGCCACGATTTTTCCGATGATGCTGGAGAAGCTGAAGGAGACCGGGCGCGGCATCTGGATCAACGCCGAGATGGAAAAGCTCGCCGATCCGGACAATTATGTGAACGACCCGGAAAAGGCCTGGCTGCGGGTCAAGGCACAGGGTCGCAATCTCGAGATGCTTGGCAGGCTCAAGGCGCTGGCCGCCTGGCGTGAACGCGAGGCCCAGTCGAAGGACTTGCCCCGCGGCCGGATCATGCGCGACGAGACGCTGGCCGATATCGCCGGCCACCCGCCCAAGGACCAGTCCAAACTGGGCCAGGTTCGTGGTCTGTCGGCCGGCTGGAAGAATAATGATATCGGCGCACGGCTGATGGACATCATCGAACAGGCAGAACCGCTGTCGCGCGACGATCTGCCGGAGAAAGGCGGACGCCGCCCCAAGAATGGCAAGTCCAACGCGCTGGTCACCGATCTGCTCAAGCTGCTGCTAAAGATCCGCTCGGCGGAAATGAACGTCGCCTCCCGCCTGCTGGCGCGCGCCGACGATCTCGACCGGATCGTCGCTGGAGAGCGCGACGGCGTGCCGCTGCTCGAGGGTTGGCGCTATGAAGAATTTGGCCGGGACGCGCTGGATCTGGTCGAAGGCCGGGTCAGCTTCACGGTCAAGGACGGCAAGCTCAAGATGACCCATCAGCAGGACGGCGACACCCCCTCGGCGGAATAGACCCCGTTTCAGTTAAGTGGAAACGTCGTCATTGCGAGGCGCGAAGCGCCGTGGCAATCCAGAGCGTCTTGCCACCATCGTCGGTGATTGCCGCTCTGGATTGCCGCGCTGCGCTCGCAATGACGTCAGTGGTGCAATGAAAATTCGTCAAAGCGACTTAGCTAGTCCGTCGTCATCAGCGGTTCCAGCCCCAGCATATTCGCGAGATGGCCGTGCCGCTTGGCCACAGCATCACCATAGAGATGGATGAGGTCGCTCTTGATCGTCAGCTCCAGCTTTTCCCCGATCTTGCGAATATGCGTCTGTTCGAGGGGATTGCGGGTGCCGCCGCTGAGCCGCTGCCCGAGGCGCATCGCCAGACCCCAGCTGATCGCGCGCTGCGTT
>CAWUKF010000298.1:0-3051 GCA_963922745.1 uncultured Sphingomonadales bacterium | reverse complement strand
CGGCGCGCCGGGCAGCGGAGCAGGCCGGCGGGTTGGGCGAACTGGCCCGCGAGCGTCAGGATCTCGCAGACCAATGGCTCGCTGTCGAACGGCAACTGACTGCCAGTCTTGCGGAAAGCGGACCAGCGGCGGAGGCGAAGCGCGGCAATTTGCAGGTGCAATTGCAGGCGATAGACGCCCGCACGGCCGAGATCGACAGCCAATTGCGCACACAGGCGCCTGACTATTTCGCGCTGATCCGTCCGCAGAGCCTTGACGAGATGGCGGCCCGCGCATTGATGCGGCCGGATGAAGCTGCGGTGATGCTCGTCCCCACTCGCTTCGGCACTCATGTCATGGCGGTCACGGCCCAGGGTGTGACCTGGCATCGCAGCGCATGGACAGAGGCCAAGGTGCAGGATGCGGTCACGCGCCTGCTCTGGGATGTCGGTGCCAATGTCGATGTCGACTTTGCCAAGGCCGCCAACTGGGCCGAGGAGGGCGAGGGCGCCTATCCTTATGATTTCAGCACCGCTGCGGCGCTGTACCGCGAACTTCTGGAACCGCTGGAAGCTGCGCTGGCAGGCAAGAGCCATGTCTTCGTAATGGCCTCCGGCTCGCTGTCCTCCCTGCCGCTTGGCTTGCTGGTCAGCAAGATACCGGAAGGGCCCAGCGGTGACCCCGCGACGTTGCGCAGCGCGGACTGGCTGGCCGATCGCTTTGCGCTGTTGCAAGTCCCCAGCCTGCAATCGATCCGTTTCCTGCGCGATTTTCGCACAGGAGCTGCCGATGCAAAGCATCTCCCGTTTCTCGGCTTTGGCGATCCCGTGCTGGGCGGTACGGCCGAAACACGGGGGGCGCGGGGTACGCGTGGTGGCGGCAAAATACAGGCGGGTTTCCGTGCCCTGTTTGGCCCTGAGCAAACACGCAGCGGCAAAGGGATCGCGGATATATCCCAGCTCAATTCGCTGGCCAGCTTGCCCGGTACAGCCGTCGAACTGACCGCCATCTGGGAAGCGTTCGGCAAGCCCGACAATGCTCTGTATCTGGCTCAACGAGCAAGCGAGTCAGCGGTGCGGTCGGTCGATCTTGATGCTGAAGTCATTGCCTTTGCCACCCATGGTATCCTCGCAGGAGAAATCGGCGGAACCGCCGAACCCGGCCTCGTGCTGACTCCACCCGAGCGTGCGAGCGCCGACAATGATGGCTATCTCTCGATGTCGGAGATCGCCGGACTGAAAATGGATGCGGATTGGGTGATCCTGTCCGCCTGCAACACCGCGGCGGGCGATGGCAGCGAAGGGGCCTCGGGCCTTTCGGGGCTCGCGCGCGCCTTTTTCTACGCCGGCGCCCGCAATCTTCTGGCCTCCTATTGGCCGGTGCGCGACGATGTCTCGGCGCTGCTGACGGTGCGGACGGTTGAAATTGCCCGGACCAATCCGGCGCTGACTCGCGCGCAGGCCTTTCAGCAAGCCATGCGCGAGATCCGCAACGATTCATCAGCCGACAGCGAAAATGACACCTGGGCGCACCCCAATGCATGGGCACCATTTGTTTTTGTGGGCGATCGTTAGGGGGTAATCGGGGAGAAGGGACAGCAACCGTTCCTGGTTCTCGCATTTTTGAATCGCTGCTATTTCCATTGCCGGACCATCACAACGCTTGACATAATTCCAAAACCACCTATGTTGCATCGCAGCAAAGGCGGCAGTTTCATCTGACCGTCTGGCGAGAGTTCTGCGTGAGAGATGACAAGATCATCTCGAACCTATCGCCTTCATTGCTTCTTTCTTTCCGGCAGCCTGATCACGCGGGTCGTCTTAACCGACGGCGAACGCGCGCGCGACCAATTCTCGTGCCGCGCCCACTGGCTGCTTATTTTAAGGTATTATCTTTGACTAAATTTTCTGATTTCGCTCTCGCGGAAGCAATACAAAAACGCGTGGCCGACGGCGGCTATACGACCCCTTCGCCAATCCAGCAGCAGGCGATCCCGCCGGCACTGGAAGGCAAGGACATTCTCGGCATTGCCCAGACCGGCACCGGCAAGACCGCTGCTTTCTCGCTGCCCTCGATCCATCACCTGCTGAACGACAAGCGTCGCGCTGGTCGCTTCGAATGCCGGATGCTGGTGCTTGCGCCCACCCGCGAACTTGCCCGGCAGATTGCCGACAGCATGACCGGCTATTCCAAGGGCCTTGGCCTGTTTGTCACCTCCGCTTTTGGCGGTGTGCCGATCAACCGGCAGAAGCGCATCCTTGAACGCGGCGTCGACGTGCTCGTCGCTACGCCGGGTCGCCTGCTTGATCTGATCGACCAGCGCTATCTGACCCTGTCCAAGGTTGAAATCCTGGTGCTCGACGAAGCCGACCAGATGCTCGACCTCGGCTTTATCGTTCCGCTCAAGAAAATCGTTCCAATGCTGCCAAAACAGCGGCAGAGCCTGTTTTTCTCGGCAACCATGCCAAAGACGATCTCGCAGCTGGCCGACCAGTTCCTGACCAATCCGGTTCAGGTGTCGGTTGCCCCGCAGTCGACCACGGCGGAGCGGGTCGACCAGAAGGTCACCTATATCAACCAGGACGACAAGCAGCGCTTGCTGAAGGATTTCATCAACAATGAAAATCCCGATCATATGCTGGTGTTCACCCAGACCAAACATGGTGCTGACAAGGTTGTCAAAAATTTGATGGCTGTCGGTATTCATTCCGCCGCGATCCATGGCAACAAGAGCCAGCCCCAGCGCGAGCGGGCTCTGGGCGACTTCAAGTCGGGCAAGATCAACATTCTGGTTGCGACCGATATTGCGGCACGCGGCATCGATGTCGACGGCATTACCCATGTCATCAACTTCGACATGCCAAATGTGTCCGAGCAATATGTGCACCGCATCGGTCGGACCGCGCGGGCAGGGGCCAGCGGCATTTCCTACTCACTAGTGGCTCCGGACGAGCGCCAGTTCCTGCGCGATGTGGTAAAGCTGACCGGCGTCAAACCCGAAGTCGTTGCCTTGCCGGACGGCTATGACGAACCGCCACGCGAGGAAGTCGCACCGCGTATCTATGGCCAGAA
>CAWUKF010000297.1:0-3062 GCA_963922745.1 uncultured Sphingomonadales bacterium | reverse complement strand
CCTGTCCGATTTTGCCGACCGGGCGCTGGATGAGGCGCTCGCCGACATTTATGCCACCCGCTATCCCGATGCGCCGCTGGAGGGCTTTGCGATCATCGGCCTTGGCAAGCATGGCAGCCGCGAACTCAACTATTCGTCGGATATCGACCCGATCTTCATCTACGATCCTGATAAAATTCCGGTGCGCGGCCGGGAAGAGCCGAGCGACGCGGCGCGGCGCATTGGCCAGCAGCTGGTCGAGGCGCTCAATAGTCGCGATGCCGATGGCTATGTGTTCCGGGTCGACATGCGGCTCAGGCCGTCGCCGGAAGTCAGCCCGGTGGCCTTGCCTGTCGACGCCGCGATCAGCTATTATGAATCGAGCGCGCTGGCGTGGGAGCAGGCGGCCTATATCCGCTCCCGGCCCGCCGCGGGTGACAAGCATCTGGGGCGCTATTTTCTGGATACGATCAATCCGTTCATCTGGCGGCGCTCGCTGGATTATGGCGCAATTCGCAATATCGGATCGGTGACCGCGCAAATTCGCGATCATTATGCAGCCGGGCAGAAATTCGGCCCCGGCTTTGACCTGAAACGGGGCCGGGGCGGGATTCGCGAGACGGAATTTTATGCTCAGATGCACCAGCTGATCTTCGGCGGGCGGCAGCCTGATCTGCGGGTGCCGGCGACTCGCGATGCGCTAATTGCGCTGGCCGGGGCGGGCCGGATCGATAGCGAGAAGGCGAAGGCGCTTGGTGAGGCCTATGCCCTGTACCGGACGATCGAGCACCGGCTGCAGATGGTCAATGACCAGCAGACGCACAGCCTGCCCGACGAGGCGACGGCGCTCGACCGGGTGGCCCGGCTGCACGGACTCGATGACGGGCAAGCCTTGCTCGATCTGCTGGGGCCTCATGTGGAAGCGGTTGGCGAGATCTATGACGATCTGATCGAGCCCGAGGACAGCGCGCGTCTGCCGACGGACAAAGAGAAGCTGTCCAGCTTGTTCGCAGCGAAAAATATTATCGAAGGACCGGCCTTTGTGGACGCGATCCGGCGCTGGCGCAGCGGCAAGGTCACTGCGCTCCGCTCTGCTGCTGCGCAGGAATCCTTTGAAGCGATCCTGCCCGATCTGGTGGATACAATCGCAAAGGCCCCCAATTCCGCAAAGGCGCTGGCTCGGCTGGACAGTCTGATCGAGAAATTGCCGACCGCGATCAATTTTTTCCGGATATTGGAGGCGCGCCCCGCCTTGCTCCAGCTGCTTGGCCAGATTCTCAGCCACGCGCCGGTGCTGGCAGATGAACTGGCGCGGCGCGCGGAATTGTTCGACGGGCTGATCGATTCGACAGCACTGGATCTGCCGCCCTCCGTGGCCGAACTGGCCGAACAATTCGCCCGCACAGAACCGGGTGACGACTATCAGATGCTGCTCGACCGGGTGCGCGCCAGGGTTGGCGAGAAACGCTTTGCGCTCGGTGTCCAGCTGATCGAGGGTCGGCACGATGCACTGGCGATTTCGGCGGGCTATGCCCGGGTCGCCGAAGCCGCCATCCAGGTTCTGACCGATGCCACCATCGTGGAGTTTGAGGCAACGCACGGCAAGATTGCAGGAACCGGGCTGCTGATTCTGGCGCTGGGCCGACTGGGCGGGGAGGCATTGACCCATGCCTCGGACCTAGACCTGATCTTTTTGTTCACCGGCGATCATAGCGCTGAATCCGACGGCGAGCGGCCATTGGGCGCGACCCGCTATTATAACCGGCTGACCGCCCGGATTGTAACGGCGCTGTCCGTACCCACCGCTGCCGGCCCGCTTTATGAAGTCGACACCCGGCTGCGACCTTCCGGGACGCAGGGACCGCTCGCGGTGACGCTGGACAGTTTTTACAAATATCAGAGGGAAAGTGCCTGGACCTGGGAACATATGGCCCTGACCCGCGCGCGCCCGGTCTATGGCGAGGGGACGCTGCGCGAACAACTGCAGGGGCAAATATGTGATATCCTGAAACAGCCACGGGAACCCGAGGAATTGCGCAAGGCCGTTCGCAAAATGCGGCTGGATATTGTCCAGCACAAGCCGCCCAAGGGACCGCTAGACACAAAGCTGATGGAAGGCGGGCTGGTCGACTGGGAATTCATCATCCATTTCCTGCAACTGAAAACCGGCGATGCGTTGCATCCACAGCTGGACAGGGCAGTGCGCGCTCTGGTGGTTGCCGGCCATCTTGGCGAGGATATGGAGGCGGCCTATACCCTCATGACCCGCTTGCTGGTTGCGCTGCGGCTGATGTCGCCGGACTGCGACTTTCCGCCGGAAAGCAGCCGGGGACTGATCGCCAGAGCGGCGGGACAGGAAAATTGGGAAGCGCTGCTCGACGGCTATGACCATGCACGGCAATGCGTTATTGACGAATGGAACCGGCATCTGCGGCCGGACCCCGACGAAATATTAGGAGATATTATATGATCGATGTGGGCGACAAGATTCCGGATATGGAACTGGTGGCGCCGGACGGCAGTCCGGTGAAAATTTCCGATTATGCGGGCAAGAAACTGGTGCTGTTCTTCTACCCCAAAGCCAGCACACCGGGCTGCACGACGGAGTCGAAAGACTTTTCCGCGCTGTTGCCAGAATTCGAGAAGGCCGGTGCGGCAATATTGGGCATGTCCGCTGATTCGCCGAAGCGGCAGCAGAATTTTATCACCAAGCAGGACTTGAGCGTCGATATTGCGTCGGATGAAAGTACCCAATTTCTGGAGAAGATCGGCGTCTGGGCGGAAAAGAAGATGTACGGCAAGACCTTCATGGGTATCATCCGCTCGACCTTCCTGATCGGACCCGACGGCACCGTGCTGAAGGCCTGGCCGAAAGTGAAGGTAAAGGGGCACGCGGAAGAGGTTCTGGCCGCAGTTCAGACGGCCTAGAAGGGTTGATGACCGATCCGTCCACTGTCGGCGCGGCGACCCTGTGCGTGCTACAGACCGCTGATCCGGCTGCTAAGGTGATGGCCGCACGCCGCGCTGCCCGCGAATGGCGGTTAGGCCGGCTGAGCCACGATTTCGCCAGCACCCTGCCGGAT
>CAWUKF010000296.1:0-3064 GCA_963922745.1 uncultured Sphingomonadales bacterium | reverse complement strand
GCCCTTACCTTCTGCTGCCGCCATTGCGGCAACGGTGCCATCAACCAGTAGCCGCGTGACGAAACGCTGTCCTCACCGATAATCTCGACCCGGCCGGCCGCCAGATCGCGCTGGACCAGCATCTTCGGCACCCAGGCATAGCCAAACCCGTTGGCTGCGGCCTCGATGGCAAGCCCCCCATCGGCAACCCGCATCAGGCTTTCCTCGCCTTCCGAAATCGGGCAGCCGGGCCAGTCTATCTTGTTGCCGCCCTCGTGACCGGGCGCAGCGATCTTCACGAACACCGTATCGCCAAGCATCTTGCCTTCGTGCTGGCCGGGCCCGTCGCCGAGCCAGATCGCCACGTCAAGATTGGCTTCGGTAAAGTCGATTTCATTGTCCGCAGCGACCAACGCGAAGCTGGTGTCGGGATTGTCGGCAGAAAAGCCGGACAGTCGCTCGTTCAGCCATTTCTGGGTAAAATCACGTGGGGCGGCGATGGTCAGCTTGTGCGAGGACTGGCCCGACTGCATTGCCCGAACCGCCTCTTCAAACTGCAAGAAGCCAGAGCGCAGCGCATCCAGACCGGCCGAGGCTTCGTCGGTCAGCTCGAGCCCCTTTGGCGTCCGTCTGAACATCACGACGCCCAGCATGTCCTCGAGCGCGCGAATCTGCTGCCCTACCGCGGCGGGAGTTACCGCCAGCTCGTCCGCTGCCTTGGTGAAGCTGAGATGCCGCGCGGCGGCATCGAGCACCCTCAGCCCGTTCAGTGGCAAATGGGTCCGCTTCATTGGCCGACAGTCGGTTCGGACAAAGGGAAATGGGGAATGCGGACATGGAAGGCAGGCGGCGCGCTGCCGACCATGACAAAATGCCCTTCCATCGATCCGCTGGGTGTGTTCAACGGGCAGCCCGAGACATAGTCATGCGATTTGCCCGGCTGGATTATCGGCTGCTCGCCAATCACGCCCTCGCCGTCCACCATATGCAGACCGCCGCGTTCGTCATTGATCCGCCAGTGCCGGGTCAGCAACTGAACCGGCGCGTCGCGATGGTTCTCGATCCGGATATGATAGGCCCAGAACCAGCGTTTCCCGTCGATGTCAGATTGCTCGGGCAGAAAGGTCACCGAAACGCGCACGGTGACGCCCTCGGTGGTTTCGGCAAAGGGGAAGAATGATTCCATGGTCATGATATAGAATCAAAGACCTACCGACGAAAGGGCCTGATCCAGGTCCTCGATCAGATCAATCGGATCTTCCAGCCCAACATTGATCCGGAGCATGTCCTCGGTAATGCCAACCTCCAGTCTCGCCTCTTCCTTCAAACCGTAATGGGTGGTCGAGGATGGATGGCACATCAGTGACCGGCTGTCGCCGATATTGTTCGAAATATCGATCAGATTCAATCCGTTAAGCAGCCCATGTGCCCGCGTGCGGCCACCGCCGACATAGAGCGAGAAAATCGGCCCGGCGGCCTCCATCTGGCTCATCGCCAGATTGTGCTGCGGGTGGCTCGGCAGCCCGGGGTACAAGATTTTCTCTACCCGCTGCTCTAAAAACTTGCCCACCTCCAGCGCATTATTGCTCTGCCGGCGGATGCGCAGATCGAGCGTTTCGAGTCCTTTTAGCACAACCCAGGCATTGAACGCGCTGAGCGTTGGGCCGGTGTTGCGAGTGAAGGAGAGTAGCGTTTCCTCGATAAACTGCTCGGTGCCGCAGACCGCACCGGCGAGCACACGCCCCTGCCCGTCCATCATCTTGGTCGCGCTATAGGCCACCACGTCGGCACCATATTCCATCGGTCGCTGCAGCACATTGGTGGCGAAGGCATTGTCTACCACGCTGGTGATGCCCTTGGCCCGCGCCAGATCGCAGACGGCACGGATGTCGATCACGTCCATCGTCGGGTTGGCCGGCGTCTCGAAGAAGAAGACCTTGGTCTTGGGCGTGATCGCCCGTTCCCAGTTTTCCAGCTCGCGCCCATCAACCACCGTCGTTTCGATCCCGAATTTGGGCAGCAATGTATCGGTCAGCCAGCGGCAGGAGCCGAACAAGGCGCGGCTGGCCACCACATGGTCGCCCGCTTGCAGCTGGCACAGAAGAGCAGCCGTCATCGCCGCCATGCCCGAGGCGGTGGCGCGACAGGCCTCGGCCCCTTCCATGATCGCGATCCGCTCTTCCAGCATCTGTACCGTCGGGTTCTGCAGACGGCTGTAGGTCATGCCGTCCTGCTCGCCGGCAAAGCGAGCCGCAGCGTCCTCGGCGCAGTCATAGCTGTAGCCCGATGTCAGGAACAAGGCCTCGGAGGTCTCGCCGAATTCGCTGCGCATCGTGCCGCTGCGGATCGCCTGGGTCGCCGGGCGCCACTTCTTGGTAATGTCACGGTTCTGGCCGGTATTTCTTTTCATCTGTCTTTCCTAGCCGCCTGTCAGTTGCGCGACAACTGCGTCGCCGATTTGTGTGGTGGAAGCCTTGCCGCCCAGGTCATGACCGAGGACGCCTTGCGCGAGTACGGCCGCGACGGCCGCTTCGAGCCTGCCTGCCTCGGCTTCCATTCCGAAACTATGGCGAAGCATCATCGCGGCAGACAATATCATCGCCGAAGGATTGGCAACGCCCTGCCCGGCAATATCCGGCGCGCTGCCGTGGATCGGTTCATAGAGCCCCTTGGTGCCTCCGCCCAGCGATGCCGACGCCAGAAGGCCGATCGAACCGACGCACATGCTCGCCTGGTCGGAGAGGATATCACCGAACAGGTTGCCGGTCACGACTACGTCGAACTGGCCGGGATTGCGTACCAGCTGCATCGCGGCATTGTCGACATACATATGACTGAGCTCGACCTCGGGATAGTCGGCGGACACCTCGATCACAACGTCACGCCACAATTGCGAGGTTTCCAGCACATTGGCCTTGTCGACCGAGCAGAGCCGCTTGTCGCGCCCCATCGCGGTCTTGAAAGCGACATGGGCGATGCGCCGGACTTCGCTTTCGTCATAAGACATGACGTCATAGCCTTCACGCAGGCCATCCGCAGTCTTGCGCATGCCCTTCTCGCCAAAATAGACATCGCCGTTCAGTTC
>CAWUKF010000295.1:0-3104 GCA_963922745.1 uncultured Sphingomonadales bacterium | reverse complement strand
CAGGCACAAAGTGCTCAGGATGTACCGATTGCGGTTTCCGCATTTTCCGGGGCAGCCTTGGAAGCCCAACAGATCGAGAACAGTTCCGATCTCCAGCTAACGCTCCCGAACATCACCTTTACCAAAACCAATTTTGTCAGTTCCAGTTTTACAATTCGCGGAATCGGCGATCTTTGTGTCGGCGCGTCGTGTGATCAGGCAACCGCCATTCACCTGAACGATTCGCCTCTTTTCGCGACGCGACTTTTTGAAACAGAATTTTTCGATCTCGAACGCGTCGAAGTGCTGCGCGGTCCGCAAGGCACGTTGTTCGGACGCAATGCGACCGCGGGTGTGGTCAATGTTGTCACTGCCAAGCCACAAATGGGAGAGTTCAAGGCATCCGGCGATGCCGAATATGGCAATTATAACGCGATCAAAGTCAAGGGCATGGTCAACATTCCCATCGGTGACAATATCGCATTCCGTGGTGCCGGCGTTTATGTGAAACGCGATGGCTATACGACCAATCTCAACGGTGGTCCCAAACTTGATGACCGCGATCTGTATTCGGTGCGTGGTTCACTGCGTTTTGAGCCAACCGCAGATACCACGATTGATTTATACGCTTCCTATTTCCGTGAAGACGACAACCGGATGCGGATCCAGAAACAATATTGCCAACGCGACCCGACAGGCATCTTGGGTTGTCTGAACAACTCCCGCAATGCAGAATCGTTCAACGCGAACTCGACTATTGCGGCTACATTATCGTCGCGCGAATTCCTTGCAACTCAGGGTATTCCAACGGCTTTTGCTCTCGGTAGTCTTTACGGTCCAGACCAATATGCAGGTGTTTCCGTTCCCGCGGATCCGCGGACGGTCAACACGGCCTTCACGCCGGAATATTTTGCCAGCGAGTTGACGTTCCAGGGCAAGATCGAACATGACTTCGGGCCGATCAGCGCGCAACTTTCCGGTACCTACCAGAAGGTCAAGCTGGATTCTCGGCAGGACTATAACAACAATATTGGCCGTAGGGATATTTATGCAACTGGATTAAACACGCTTGCTGCAGCTGCAGCTGGTGCGATCCCAGGTCTTCCTGCAGCTTATTTTGCACCTCTTGCTTCTGCGATCATTCCGGATGGACCGAACGGCGTGCTTTGTACTTCAGATACTGATACCACCGGTCTCGGGGTATTTGGGGGCAACAGCATTTGCGACGCAACACCGCTTCAATTTGACCGGTCGAATCTGGATAACAGCAGTTGGTCCGTCGAGGCGATCATCTCAAGCGATCTGGATGGTCCGTTCAACTTCCTGGTCGGCGGTATTTATGCCGACTCTCATCTGACCGAGAACAGCTATTATGTGAACGCCTTCGGGCTCGATTATGGGGCAGGTTTGCTCGGTAGCTTCATTTCGCTTGCCGATGGCTTGCCGCCTTCATTCCTCGGCACGCCATATTATCGCAACCATTCGGATGATCTGACGGTCAAATCCTATGGCCTGTTCGGCGAAGTCTATTTCGATATCAGCGACAAGCTGAAACTGACGGGTGGACTGCGTTACAACAACGACAAGAAAAAAGTTAGAGCGCGTACAACGCTGGCAGACTTCCTTGTGCCATATAGTCAAACAACCGATGCGTTTGAATCACCATTCGTCGGATCTTTGGATGCCGATCCAGGTATACCCGGTAATCAACTTTTCCAGAATCGGGAGGTCAAGTTCAATGAAATCACTGGCCGTGCGGTGCTTGATTATAAAATCACCGACGACAATCTGATCTATGCATCCTATTCTCGCGGTTATAAGTCAGGTGGTATAAATCCGCCACTGCAGCCAATTTTCGCAGCTCCGGAATCCTTCCGGCCCGAGCAGGTCGATGCGTTTGAAATCGGATCGAAAAATACATTTGGCGATGGGGCTCTGCAACTCAACCTGACTGCATTCTACTATAAATATAAGGGTTTGCAGCTCAGCAAGATTGTTGCTCGGACCGCTGTAAACGAAAATATCGATGCCGATATTTACGGTGCGGAAGTCGAGGCAGTCATTCGTCCTGATCCGGACTGGATGATCAACATGGGCTTCAGCTATCTGCACACCAAGGTCAAGGGCGATACGTTTAACAGCGATCCGCGCGATTTTGGCGGAGGCCGGTCGGATGCGGTCATCATCCAGGATATTACCAATGCATCCAATTGTGCGGTGGCTTCCACGTCCGGAAATGCAGCTGGTGTAAATGCTTTTGTCAACACGATAAATGGTGCGATCAATGCCGGTCTGGTGCCGGGACTTGCACCTGGAGCAGGCCTGCAACCAACCACGGCATTCCCTGCTGATGGTGGCATTGCTTCAACCGGTGCCTTTGGTATTTGCGCTGTGCTGGACGCAGCGGCCCAAGGAGCTTTTGCTGGTGCAGGCGTTGTTCCGGCAGCCTTTGGCGGGATCGAGTATTTCTCTGCCGGTGTTCCCAAGAACATTCGTGGGAACCAGTTGCCACAGGCACCTCAGCTGAAATTCTCCACTGGCGTGCAATATACCATGAACTTTGACAATGGCATGAGTCTGGTCCCGCGTGTTGACCTTGCCTATACGGGTGAAAGTTTCGGCAGTATCTTCAACGGCAATGTCAACCGGATCAAAGGTTATGCGCAAGCAAACGCCCAGATTCAGTTGAACGGTACGGATGACCGCTGGTATGTTCGTGGATTTGTCCAGAATATTTTCGACAGCAACTCGGAGACCGGACTATATGTCACCGATCAGTCGTCGGGCTTGTACACGAATATCTTCTCACTTGAGCCACGCCGCTATGGTATTGGAGCTGGCTTCAAGTTCTGATCTGAAGCGACCATGATATGAAGAAAGCCCTGCCGGGAAACCGGCGGGGCTTTTTTTGATCATCTAAGATGCCTTTTGGCGAAAGCGCGACCTGATCCGGATTTTAGATATATCTCGAAATTGGCAGCCATTTTGCGATCAGGAAAGCCGTGCATGGAGACTAACTCCCAAGGGCGAGGCGTGCTGTAAGCGTGGCGAGGACCTTCCAATTACCCACAAGTCGTCGCACGTGTGATTCCATTGGCCGCGCGGACCTTGCTCACGTGGAATCG
>CAWUKF010000294.1:0-3107 GCA_963922745.1 uncultured Sphingomonadales bacterium | reverse complement strand
GTCTCGGTCGCGCTGGCCGCGATGTGGCGGCCGCTGGGCGTCGAGGCCAGCCTGTTCAACAGCGAAGCCGCGCTCCACTTTGCCGCGTTGCGCCAGCATGATTTCGCGCTCGCCCGGTCCGGCTGGATAGCTGACCTGCCGACCCCGGAAAATTTCCTCCTGGTGCATCAGCAGACCAATGGTGCCGGAAACTATTCGGGCTATGCCAGTGCAGATTATGACCGGATTTTGGCCCGGGCGATCGCCGAACCCGATGCGCAACGCCGTCAGATGCTGATTCGCGAGGCGGAGACCCGGCTGATTTCGGACATGCCGATCCTGCCACTCTATTTCTACGTCACCCGCAGTCTCGTCGCCGAGCGGATCGCGGGGTGGGAAGATAATATTTCCAATGTGCATCCCAGCCGGACTCTGCGTATAAGGCGGTGATGATTTCTCGTGCAAGATTCTGGCTGAACGGCATCGCGGCAGCGCTGGCGGTATCGGCACTCGGTGCCTGCGGCTATGCCGGGGACGAGGATCAGGTGCGGGTTACCGTGATCGAGGATGGTGCGACGCGGATCAATCCGGTCGGGACGCGCCTGAACTATGCATCGCTGACCATGCGCGCCGCGATTGCCAAGGGGCTGGTCGGACTCGACGAAGAAGGCCGGGTCGTACCCGCCCTCGCGGCGCGCTGGATCGTCACCGACGACGGCCTGAGCTATATCTTCCGCCTGTTCGACGCGAAGTGGGACGACGGTCGCCAGATCACCGCAGAACGCGTGGCCCGGCTGCTCAACCAGCGCCTGTCGGAATTGCGCAACAGCCGGTTACGCTATGACGTGTCAGCAGTGGACGAGGTCGTCTCGATGACGGGCCGGGTCATCGAGATCAGGCTCAATGCGCCGCATCCCAATTTCCTGCAGCTGCTGGCGCAACCCGAAATGGGCCTGTTCCGGGCCGGTCATGGCGCCGGTCCGATGCGACTGCTGGATGAGGACAATGGCATCAGGCTCGGTCAGTTCGAACAGCCTTCGCAGGATGAGCAGGAACCGGAACAGCAAGACGACCGCTGGGTCTCGCTGCGCAGCGAGCCGGCGGCAATCGCCATCGCGCGTTACCGGGCGGGCAGCGCCCAGATTGTCCTTAACGGCAAATATCACCACCTGCCGCTGGTCGAGGCCGCTGATATCAGCAGCGGCGATCTGCGGCTGGACCCGGTCGCCGGACTGTTCGGATTGCGCTTCATCCGGGCCAATGATTTCTGGGCGGTACCGGCCAACCGGGAAATATTGGCGATGGCGATCAACCGCCCTGCGCTGCTGACCTCCTTTCCCGCGGTCAGCGCCTGGCAGAGCCGGCTCAAGATCATTCCCGAGGCGCTCGATGTGGAGGGGATCAATACCTATCCCGACTGGGCCAGCATGACGATGCAGGACCGGGTTGCCTTTGCCAGAAATCACGTCAGCCGCTGGAAAGCCTCGGAGGGGCCGGTCGTTCCCCTGACCATCGCCCTGCCCGATGCAGCCGGCGCGCGGATCCTGTTCAAGCGCATCCAGTCCGACCTCAGGCGCGTCGGACTCGATGCGAGAATGGTCGGTATCGGCGAAGCCGCGGACGTCGAGCTGATGGACGAGATCGCGCCCTACGACAGCGCCCCATGGTTTCTGAAGCAATTCACCTGTGTCAAAACCTCGGTCTGCCTGAATGACGCCGATGCCAAAATCGCCGAGGCCGATGCTGCGACCAATCTGCAGATCAAGGCTCGGCTTTATGCCGAAGTGGAAGTCTTGCTGGTCAACCATTATAATTTCATTCCGATCGCCGTTCCCATCCGCTGGTCGATTGCCCGGCAGAACCAGCGCGGCTTCGCCGTCAACCCGCGCGGCTGGCATCCATTGAACCCGCTGGTCGGCATACCCATATCCTGATTGTTATATTGTTACAGGACGGGGAGTTTCCATGGCCATTTCCGAAGAACAGCTGAAGCGTCTGGCCGAACAATTGCCTGATGTGAGCCGCGATCCGCAAGCGGTCCGCGCCCGTGTCGAGGCGATGGAGAAAGTGCTGGAACGGGCCTTCGTGATCCCCGGCACAAACCGCCCGATCGGCGTCGATTCGATCGTCGGCCTGATCCCGATAGTCGGTGATATCGTCACGGCGCTGATGGGGGCCTATATCGTATGGGAGGCCCGCAATCTCGGCATGTCGAAGCTGCAGCTGACCCGCATGGCGGCCAATGTCGGCATCGACACCGCGCTCGGCGCGATCCCCTTTGCCGGCGATGTCTTCGACTTTTTCTGGCGCTCGAACACAAAGAATCTGAAGATCATCCGCAAGCATCTCGACAAGCATCATCCGGGAACCCGCACACTCGAAGGTTAGCGTTTTGTGCCCCTGCGCAGGCAGGGGCCCATCTCCTATCATGGCGTTTTCCGACCAAAGACAATTTGGTTCGCTGACCGCTAGATATCGCGCACAAGCATCATTTGCTTGAGACGGGTTTGGACGAGATGGGCCCCTGCCTGCGCAGGGGCACAGGATAGCGCTGCACTAGCCGCCACGCCAGATCTTTACCGGCTCGTCCTCTTGCATAGTTCGCATATAAGCGGGGCAGCGCTGCGGCCGGAAACGCTTGCCAAGACACAAGCGCACCTCCTGCAACCAGCCGCGGGCATTCACCTTCAAACGCACCATATCCGGCATCACCCCGTCATTAGACGCTGCAAAAGCGTTGCGGAACTGGCCGGCCGTCAAAGGCTTCCGCGACAGCCGGTCCATATCGGGAAAGCGCACCGCATTGAACAGGATCCGCGACACCCGGAAATAGGTTTCCGGGCGCTTGGTCATGCAGGTCCCGTGCTTCGCCCATTCATGCGCCATCATCTTCGTGCTCGGCATCATGCAGAAATTGCGCTTCACGACCGCTGGCGGCAGCGGCTTCGTCGACGCGCACCATTGCGGATAGCCGGGCCCACGCGTTTCCGGCCACAGGCCGTGCAGAATGAACGCAAAACTGCCATCCTCACCGCTGCACTGGGTCTTGTCGCGCCGACTGTCCTTGCGGGTCCGGCAAAATTCGGGCGACCAGCTGAGGGCCAATGTGTAGCCGGTGACCGGTTTGA
>CAWUKF010000293.1:0-3122 GCA_963922745.1 uncultured Sphingomonadales bacterium | reverse complement strand
AGCATTTTCAGCCCGGTTGCGGTCACGATGATGTCGGCTTCCAGCATCTTGCCGGATTTCAGCTGGATGCCGTCTTTGGTGAATCGCTCGACATGATCGGTGACGATTTCCGCCTTGCCCGACTTGATCGAATCGAACAGATCGCTATCGGGCACCAGGCATAACCGCTGGTCCCACGGATTATAACTGGGCGTATAGTGTGTCATGTCGACGCCAGGGCCCATTTCCTCGCGTACCATTTCCAGCAGCCGACCCTTGAACGCCGCCGGCTTCTTGCGCGCCAGATTGAACATGAACAGGCCGAGCAGCACGTTTTTCCAGCGGGTCAGCAGATAGGCGAGCTTGGCCGGCAGGACCTTGCGCAGCCGCAGCGCCCATTTGTCCTCGCCCGGTCGCGAGACGATATAGGTCGGCGACCGCTGCAACATGGTCACATGTTCCGCCGTTTCTGCCATCGACGGGACCAGCGTCACCGCGGTCGCGCCGCTGCCGATCACCACGACCTTCTTGCCGGCATAGTCGAGCTCCTCGGGCCAGAATTGCGGGTGGACAATCGGCCCGGCAAAATCCGCCTTGCCCGGGAAATCCGGATCATGGCCCTCGTCATAGCTGTAATAGCCTGAGCACATGTGCAGGAAATTGCATTTGACCGTGCTCAGCGAGCCGTCGCCCTGCTGCAGCGTGACGGTCCACAGCGCCTCTGCGCTCGACCAGCTGGCATCGATCACCTTGTGCTGGAACCGGATCTTGTCCGCCAGACCATATTCGTCGACGGTTTCGTTGAGATAGTTCAGGATCGACGGCGCGTCGGCAATCGCCCGGCGCGCGGTCCAGGGTTTGAAATTATAGCCCAGCGTATACATGTCGCTGTCCGACCGGATGCCGGGATATTTGAACAGGTCCCAGGTCCCGCCCAGCCGCTCGCGCGCCTCGACGATGGCAAAGCTTTTGCCCGGACATCTTTTGGTCAGGTGAACCGCAGCGCCGATACCGGACAGGCCGGCACCAACGATCAATATATCGAGAGTTTCATGTTCCATGCCGCCCTATTACTGACATTGGTGTCAGTTGACAAGACAGGTTTCGCAGCGGCTATTCGCTGATCAGCGTCAGGCGGCGAAACAGCCTGGAATCCAGCTTTTCGTCGAACCGGCACCCGACATGCCCGTTCTGGCACCAGATCGCGGTGGCCGGGATCGGGTTGCCGTCCTCGAACCGCAACCAGATGCGCGTGCCTTCGGCAAAACGGGTCTTGCTGGCCACGCGGCAGCCATAGACGGACAGGTCAATCAGCTCGCCGGCCTTCGCCATCTTGCCCTGCTGGCGGATCGCCGCTCGCTGGATCTCTACCGGATGGCGATAGCTCCGCCGATTCTCGATCAGCGCCGGCTCGACGGTCCGATATTGTGAATTCATATAGCCCATCGTTTCGCCCCTCGCCGCGAAACTAGTTTACGTGGCTAAACAAACAGTTAACCAGCCACCGAATGGATTCAGAGCCGATGCGCCCTATTCCGCCGCCTCGAGAGCCGGTTCGCCGTCGGCGGCGGCCTGCTGCGAATTGGGTCCGTAAAACTGGATCACCCCGTCATCGACCGGCTCGTTGAGCAGCACATTCTTGTCGAACAGATAGTCCTGGTTGAGCTTCCACGGCATCGCGGTGCTGTTGCGCGGCAATTCGTGGAGCGAGCGCCGGAGATAGCCGGACGAGAAATCGAACAGCTCCTCCTGCTCCAGCTCCTTGCCCAGCACCGGATTGGCAATCCGCGTCGAGCTGGCGTCCATATGATTGATCACCCGGCAGACATATTCCGACACGATATCCGCCTTCAGCGTCCACGACGCGTTGAGATAGCCGAACACCATCGCCAGATTGGGAATGTCGGAGAACATGCAGCCCTTGTAATAATAATGATCCGGCCAGTGCACCGGCTTGCCGTCCACCTCGAACGCGACCTTGCCGGCCACCGCCAGCTTCAGCCCGGTGGCGGTGACAATCACGTCGGCATCGATCGTCTCGCCGGACTTCAGCCTGATGCCGCTGTCCGTCACCGTCTCGATATGGCCAGTCTTCAGATCGGCCCTGCCCGCGGCAATCGCCTTGAACATGTCGCCGTCGGGCACCAGACACAGCCGCTGCTCCCACGGGCCGTAAGGCGGCGTGTAATCTTCCTTCACATATTTGTCGCCCAGCTCTTTCTTCATCGGCTTTTCGAGCTTGTTGATCACCTTCTGCGGATTGTCGCGCGCGATGCGGAAAGTCAGGTCCTGCATCTTCACATTCTTCCAGCGGGTGATCTTGTAGGCCCAGCTGTCGGGCAATATCTTGCGCAGGCCATTGGCCAGCCAGTCCTTCGACGGCGCCGAGGCATACCAGGTCGGGGTCCGCTGCAGCATCGTCACATGGCTGGCCTTCTCCGCCAGCACCGGCACGATCGTCACCGCCGTCGCGCCGCTGCCGATGATCACCACCTTCTTGCCGGAATAATCAAAATCCTGGGGCCAGAATTGCGGATGCACCACCTCGCCCTTGAAGTCGCCCAGCCCCTCGATCTGCGCATCATAGGGATTGTCATAATCATAATAGCCCGCGCCCATATAGAGGAAATTGGCATGCATCACGACCTGGCTGCCATCGGATGTCTCCGCCGTCACCGTCCAGCGCGCCGCCTCGCTCGACCAGCGCGCGTTCAAGACCTTGTGGCCAAAGCGGATATGCTTTTCCAGATCATGTTTCGCCTTGATCCGGTGCAGATAGTTCATGATCGACGGCCCGTCGGCGATCGATTTCTGCTCGGTCCACGGTTCGAACTTGAAACCCAGCGTGTGCATGTCGCTGTCGCTGCGGATGCCGGGATATTGAAACAGGTTCCAGGTGCCACCGATCTCGTCGCGCCGCTCGACAATGGCAAAGCTCTTGCCCGGACATTTGTCGCGCAGATGCACCGCCATGCCGATCCCGGAAATCCCCGCCCCGACGATCAGCACATCGACCGAGTCCGGTCCGGTGCTGTCCGTTTGCGCGCTCTGTGTAGCCATGCCGTCTCTCCCAGCTTTTGCCCGGTTATGCCATTACCCGCGAAAGGTTGCAATCAGGGATTTAACTGAGCGGTTAAGCAGCC
>CAWUKF010000292.1:0-3128 GCA_963922745.1 uncultured Sphingomonadales bacterium | reverse complement strand
ACCCCGACAAAAGCGGGTCGCAGCAGACGGTCCTTGATCACATAACCCGCCTGCATTTCCTGCACGATAGTGCCCGGCTCATGCTCGTCGGTCGGGATTTCTACCATCGCCTGGTGCTGGTTCGGATCGAGCGGCAGGCCGACCGAGGCGACGCGCTTGATGCCGTTTTTCTCGAACACCGACTGCAATTCGCGGCCGGTGGCCTCGATGCCGTTAATCAGGCCCTTCCACTTTTCCTCGTCCTTGACCTCGGCGGGGATGGCTTCGAGGGCGCGCTGCATATTGTCCATCACCGAGAGCATGTCGCGGGCAAAGCCGGTGGCGGCATAAGCGCGGGCGTCCTGCGCGTCCTTTTCGAGACGGCGGCGGACATTCTGGGTTTCGGCCTGGGCGTAGAGCACGGCCTGCTGCGCTTCGGCGAGCGCGTCTTCGAGCGCCTCGATGCGATTGTCGGCATTCTCCGGCTGCGGGCCATCGCTCTTCTCGGCGTCGGCACCGCCATCCTTCATCGACTCCGGCACGCCTTCCAGCTCGGCGGCGGCAGCCTTGTCGGCATCATTGTCCTGGGGTTTCTGCTTCTGATCACTCATGTTCTAAATCACTCTAATATCTGTCATTTGGTCAACAATCGCGACAGGGTTTGCGCGGTGAAGTCTACCATGGGTACGATCCGCGCGTAATTCAACCTTGTCGGGCCGATCACGCCGACCACGCCGACCACCTGTCCGTCGCCGTCCTTGTAGGGCGCCGCTATCACAGATGAGCCGGAAAGCGAGAATAATTTATTCTCCGCGCCGATAAATATCTTGGCGGCTTCAGCATCGCGGGCATTGTCGAGCAGCCGGGCAATTTCCTGCTTGCCCTCGAGCTCGTCGAGCAGCCGACGGACGCGGTCGAGATCAGCCAGCGCGCTGTTGTCCTGCAGCAGATTAGCCTGGCCGCGGACGATCAGCACCGGCCGGTCCGAGGGGTCGCGGCTCCAGGTGACCATGCCGGCCTTGACCAGCTCTTCCGATGCCCGGTCGATGGCGAGTTCGCCCGCGCTTATTTCGCGGTCGAGCTGCGCCAGGGCCTGCGACAGCGTCTTGCCGCCATAACGGGCGGTGAGAAAATTGCCGGCCTCGACCAGCGCCGAGTCCGAAACGCCGGGCGGCAGGTCAAGCACGCGATTCTCGACGCCACCATCCTGACTGACGAGGATCGCCAGCCCCTGGACCTCGGACAATTTGACGAAATTGAATTGCCTGAGAAGCGGTTCGCGCTTCGGCACCAGCACCAGCCCGGCGCAGGAGGACAGGCCGGAGAGGATCGAGGTGGTGGCGCGAAGGGCGTCCTCGACCGGGCCCTGTTCGGTGATTTGCCGCTCGATTGCGTCGCGCTCTTCCTGGGTCGGGACCGCTGCCTGCATCATGCCGTCGACAAACAGCCGCAGGCCAAGTTCGGTCGGCACTCGCCCGGCGCTGGTATGCGGCGCGGCGAGCAGGCCGAGTTCCTCCAGATCCTGCATGACATTGCGGATCGAGGCGGGGGAGAGTTCGAGGCCGGGTGCCTTGGAGATGGTGCGCGACCCGACCGGGGTGCCGCTGTCCAGATAGGATTCGACGACGACGCGGAAGATGTCCTGCGCACGGGTGGTCATTTCGGTGATCGGGGTGTTGGTCATTGGGGTTAGATAGGATGAATCTCGCCGGGTTTCCAGCGTGCAATTCATCGCTGAGTGCTCCGCACTTCCTCCCAGCAATATTCCGCTGAATTGCGAGATTCAAACATCTTTCGCCATGCTATAATTATGTATTTGAACGCCGTCGATGAGATGTTCGACACGTTTCTCCGTCACGAAGCCCTGCCTTTCAAACATTCGCCGGGCCGCTTCGCTGGCTTCGACATATATTCGAGATATCCCCTGGTTCTTGGCCGCTATCTCCAGATGCTGACAAATCGTCCTACCGACTCCCCGCCCTGCAAAATCCGGATGGCAATACAAATGGTCAAGATGTCCGTTACGTTCCAAATCGCCGTAGCCGACCGGTCGATCGCTATCATCCACCGCAACCAGGAAAACCCGGCCATCCGATGCCTGTTTCACATATCGCGAAGCTCTGGGCTTTTCCGGACTCCAAACGAACAGCTGCGCGGCACTATAATCCCGCTTTCCCAACCGGTGAACCGAAGCATGGAATAATTCGGCCAAGAGCTCAGCATCACTTTTCTGAAAAGGTCGAATTTTCATTCCCCCTTGATGCCGACGGAATAGTTCTTTGCCAAGGCTTGTTGCCTCTCTTCCTGCGAGAGGTTAAGGACGCGCCAACTCAAAAAAGGAACATCACATGCGACCATCGGGCCGTGCGCCGGACGAAATGCGCGCCATTTCCATCGAAACCGGATTTACCAAACATGCCGAGGGAAGCTGCCTGATCAGCTTTGGCGATACGCGGGTATTGTGCACCGCCAGTATCGAAACGAGCCTGCCGCCATGGATGCGCGGCAAGGGGACCGGCTGGGTCACCGGCGAATATTCCATGCTGCCCCGCGCCACCCATACCCGTGGATCGCGTGAAGCGGCACGCGGCAAGCAGTCGGGCCGGACGCAGGAAATCCAGCGGCTTATCGGGCGCAGCTTGCGCTCGGTCGTCGATCTGAAGAAGCTCGGCGAACGGCAGATCACGCTCGATTGCGATGTAATCCAGGCCGATGGCGGCACGCGGACAGCCTCGATCAGCGGTGCCTGGGTGGCGCTGCGGCTGGCGGTCAACGGCCTGCTCGACCAGAAAGTGCTCAAGGAAGACCCGATCGAGCAGAAGATCGCGGCGATCAGCTGCGGTATATTCGACGGCACGCCGGTGCTCGACCTCGACTATGACGAGGACAGCAATGCGGGGGCAGACGCCAATTTCGTGCTGACCGGTGATGGCAATATCGCCGAGGCACAGGCGACCGCCGAGGGCCAGACGTTTGACGAGGAAAATCTGATGCGGCTGATGCGGCTGGCGAAAATCGGCTGCGGCCAGATTTTTGAGGCGCAGGACAAGGCGGTTGGCTAGGATTTAACGGCAAGAATGACCGTTCGCCCTGAGCCTGTCGAAGGGCACTTTTCGTCGGGAGGTGCTTCGACAAGCTCAGCACGAACG
>CAWUKF010000291.1:0-3131 GCA_963922745.1 uncultured Sphingomonadales bacterium | reverse complement strand
CTGCCCATGCCGGCCTGGGCGAATGGCCGGACGCACGGGTCAAGCAGCGGACTGGTCGGCAAAGGCAGTCGGGGTCTGTCCGGCGCGAAGATCGATCTGCATATCGGCGCGGGTCGATTTGCTACCGGCGGCCGGTCGGGCCACGCGATTGCGGTCAACGGCACCGTGCCCGGACCGCTGATCCGACTCAAGGAAGGCGAGCAGACCCTGCTTTCGGTGCACAACATGCTGGACGAGGACAGTTCGGTGCATTGGCACGGGCTGTTGCTCCCGTTCCAGTTTGACGGCGTGCCCGGCATCAGCTTTCCCGGGATCAGGCCCGGTGCGCGCTTCGACGTACCGCTGACGCCGCGCCAGTCGGGGACCTACTGGTGGCACAGCCATTCCGCATTGCAGGAACAGTCCGGCCATTATGGCCCGATCATCATCGATCCCGCTGGCCCCGATCCGGTGCAATATGACCGCGAACATATCATATTGCTCAGCGAATTCACGCCGATGCACCCGCACCAGATCATGAAGAAGCTGAAGGTCTCCGAAGGCTATTTCAGCATGCAGAAGACCAGCGCGACGGACAATTATCCCCTGAGCGCGGAAGAGCGGCTGATGTGGGGGCGGATGCGGATGATGCCGACCGATATCGCCGATGTCTCGGCCCCGACCTATAGCTATCTGATCAACGGCCATGGGCCGGAGGACGGGCTGGAACTGCCGTTCGTGCCCGGCGAACGGGTCCGGCTCAGGATTATCAACGGCAGCGCGATGACCTTTTTCAATGTCCGCCTGCCCGGCCTGCCGATGACGGTGGTCCAGGCGGATGGCCAGAATGTGCAGCCGGTCGCGGTTGACGAACTGCAGATTGGAGTCGCCGAGACTTATGATGTTGTCGTGACACCGACCGAAGCCGGGGCCTTTGCCATCGCTGCGGAGAGCATGGATCGCAGTGGCATAGCGCAGGCGACGCTGACCTCGCAACCCGGGCGCAAGGCTACCTTCCCTGCCCTGCGCGATCCGCCCGTGCTGTCGATGGTCGACATGGGCCATGGCGGCATGGATCATGGCAGCCACGCCGCCCAGGCCGATGCGCCGATGGATCATGGCCAGATGGACCATGCGGCGATGGGGCATGCGATGCCCGCTGTGGCTTCCGGAGAGGACATCGCCGCGATGGATATGGCTGGCGGCATGGAAATGCGCGATACGTCGCTGCTGCCCGCCAGCGTCAAGGTCGGGCCGGGCATCGACATGGTGGCGATGAACCCGCAGGATCGAATGGGCTATCCGGGTCTGGGGCTCGATGACCTACCGCACCGGGTGCTCAATTACCGAATGCTGAAATCGCTGCAGATGGATCATCAAAAGCGCGCCCCGGACCGCGCAATGGAGCTTCATCTGACCGGCAATATGGAACGCTATATGTGGTCGTTCAATGGCAGGAAGTTCAGCGCGGTCGGTGATGATCCGATCCGCTTTGCCCATGACGAGCGGGTGCGGGTCAAGCTGGTCAACGACACGATGATGGCGCACCCGATCCATCTGCACGGCATGTTCTTCGAACTGGTCAACGGTCAGGGCCATTATCAGCCAAAAAAGCATACGGTGATCGTCCAGCCGGGCAGCAGCGCGACCTTTGACGTGACTACCGACGAGCCGGGCGACTGGGCCTTTCACTGTCATCTGCTCTACCATATGCACGCCGGGATGATGCAGACGGTCAGCGTCGCCTTTCCGGGGGACGCATGATGGTCCGGATTTTCGCGGCGACGATGGCGGCATCGACCGCCGCCTCTCCGCTGATGGCGCAGGATCACGACACGATGGGCCACGGCATGCACCAGATGCCGACGGAAGGTCAGGCAGAACCGGCCGTCGATCATGGCCAGAGGGATCATTCGACGATGGATCACGGCGCCATGAACCATGGCACCTCCGCCACGCCATCGGACTCCAGCCCGCAGACGGAAACCGGACCACCCCGGGCCGCCGATGCAATCTGGGGGGCCGATGCGATGCACGCTTCGCGCGAAGCCATCTATCGCGAGCATGGCGATATACCGATTTTCTGGTTGCAGGGTGACCGTCTGGAATATCGCGCGCGGGCCGGGCGTGACGGCTATCTCTGGGATGTGCAGGGCTATTATGGCGGCGATCTAAACAAATTCTGGTTCAAAAGCGAGGGCGAAGGCAGTTTTGGGGAGCCCGTCGAGCAAGCCGAGTTGCAGGCGCTGTACAGCCGCGCCGTTGCGCCATTCTTCGATCTGCAGGCCGGTGTCCGGCAGGATCTGACCGGGCCGGAGCGGACCCACGCGGTGATCGGCGTGCAGGGGCTGATGCCCTATATGTTTGAGGTTGATGCGGCCGCCTTCCTGTCGACCAGCGGCGACCTGACGGCGCGGATTGAGGCGGAATATGACCAGCGGCTGACCCAGAAGCTGATCCTGCAGCCGCGCGCGGAAGTCAATCTTTCGGCGCAGGATATTCCGGCGCTGGGCATCGGATCAGGCATCGACAATTTCGAGCTGGGCCTGCGATTGCGTTATGAACTCGTCCGTGAATTCGCGCCCTATGTCGGGGTCGAGCAGGAATGGAAACTGGGCGGAAGCCGAAACTATGCGCGAGCGCGAGGCGAGGATGCCAGCATCACCAATTATGTAGTGGGCGTGCGCTTCTGGTTTTGATGCGACAATCAGAGCCACGGGCGCTGCTGGATGCCCCGAAGGCTCTTTAGTTCGTCCTCGTCCAGCCTTGAGGTCTTCATTCCGTGACGGGCGGTTTGCCTGTCAATTTCCAGAACAGCTTGCCGATCAGCAAGCCCAGCACGATCGCCACAACATCTGCCGCAAAATCCATCCAGTCGGCGTCGCGACCAAAGCCCATTGCCCATTGCAGCAGCTCGATTCCGCCGCCGAAAGCCATCAGCAGCACAAACAGCAGCATCGCATGCCTGTGCGGCCAGATGAGCCGGGCCATCAGGGACAGGGTGAAAAAGGCCAGGCCGTGGTTGAGCTTGTCATTGGCAAACACCGTCGGCGCTTCTGCCGCAGGCATGATCGATATGGCGAGAATGATGGCTAGCAAAAGCCAGAAGAGGATGCGGAAAGTGGTTTTAACGGTCATCGGGGGACACCTAA
>CAWUKF010000290.1:0-3140 GCA_963922745.1 uncultured Sphingomonadales bacterium | reverse complement strand
AGACGCTGCTCGAGCAGGCCGATCAGATTCTGGCTGGTATCGCCTTTCATCGCTGCGGCTTCTTTATAAGCGCGGCGGAACTGCTTTTCCGTCACGTCGCCATAATAGCCCTTGAGCTTCTGCTTGGCGCGCAGCTGGATGCCGAAGTCGGACAGCTTGCCCTTGCGGCGCTGGCCGTGCTGGCCCGGACCATAATCGCGGCGATTGACCGGCGACTTGGGACGACCCCAGATGTTTTCGCCCATGCGGCGATCGAGCTTATATTTGGAACTGGTACGTTTGGTCATGTGAATGACTCCTCATTTGCTGTTTTCTAGTCTTCCCGGAGCGCACCATCAAAACACCCGTTTTGATGCGGCCTCCGCTTCACCGGGGTGCGGGGCCAATTGCAAGAGCGCGCCTATGGCTAGCAAAGCAGCCATTGTCAACAGTCTTGGGGCCTGAAAATTGCGCGGTGATAGCCAACAAGTCTCGACTCTCCCCGCCCCGGCGATTAATGCGCTGGCATGACAGAAACCCAGTCCCTGCCGCCCATGGAAACCATGACCGATGTACGCCAGCAGGTGGACCGCATCGACGCGGAAATCATCACCCTGATGGCGCAACGATTTGCCTGCATGGATGCCGCCGCCCGGATCAAGCAGGACCGGAACGTCGTGCGGGACGAAATACGCAAGGCCGCCGTGTTGCAAAACGTAAAGCAGCTCGCCGAAAAGGCTCGTATTCCGGTTCCGGCGATGGCTGCGATCTGGGAAATGCTGGTCGAGACGTCGATCAGCTACGAATTGCAAAAATGGGATCAGATCCGCAAATAGCCATTCCGGCTAAGATTTTTCGGCCTTGTCCTTGCGCGGTGGCCGCTCCAGTGACGATATCACCCCGCGCCATGTCTTGACTTCCTCATTCGTCCAGGCCGGCTTGGTCAACATGTTGCGAAGCGTCACTTTGGTCGCGACAGCACGCTCGGCAGGATAGAAATAGCCGTTTTTGTCCAGCGCCCGCTCCAGATGTTCGTAAAACATGTCCAGCTCTCTTTGCGGAGCCGGTTCTGCCTTCTTCTTTTCCAGTGTCGGCTGAACATTGGCCGCACCGTCCATTTTGGACAATTCATAGGCCACGATAATGACGGCTTGTGCCAGATTGAGCGAACCGAATTCCGGGTTGATCGGAACGGTAATGATCTTGCGCGCCAGTTCGACATCGACCACCTCCAGGCCAGACCGCTCGGGCCCGAACAGGATCGCACATTTGCCGCTGGCCTGCGCAATGTCTTCTGCGGCCTCCCATGGTGCAAGGACTGTCTTGGTCATCCCGCGTTTGCGAACAGTCGTGGCATAGACATGCGCGCAATCCGCCACAGCCTCGGGGGTGGTTTCAAAAATCTGGGCCTGTTCAAGGACCTGATCAGCTCCGGATGCAGACGGACCGGCAGCCGGATTCGGCCAACCGTCCCGCGGTTTTACGATGCGCATCTCGGTAAGACCGAAATTGAGCATCGCACGCGCTGCTTTTCCGATATTCTCGCCGAGTTGCGGATTGACCAGAATGATGGCGGGCTGATTGCTCACGCCGCGTCGACGTCTTTCACGCTGCCGGCAAATTCCTTGAAGTCCTTCGCCTCGGTAAAATCCTTGTAGACCGAAGCGAAGCGGATATAGGCGACGCTGTCGAGGGCCTTCAGGCCATCCATCACCATCTCGCCGATCTTCTTTGACGGAATCTCGGTCTCACCGCTGGTTTCCAGCTGGCGCTGAATTCCGGAAACAAGCTGATCCATCTGCTCCTGAGCGAGACCGCGCTTGCGGCACGCGAGCGAGACAGACAGATCGATCTTGGAGCGGTCGAAGGGCTCCTTGCGGTCTTCGCTCTTCACCACCGTTATCTCGCGCAATTGTACGCGTTCGAAGGTCGTAAAGCGGGCCCCGCAGCTCTCGCACTGGCGACGGCGCCTGATTGTCGTGTTATCTTCGGTCGGACGGCTGTCCTTGACCTGACTGTCGTCATGGGCACAAAAGGGGCAACGCATCGATAAATTTCCTGATTATTCCGGGTAAATCGGAAAACGGTCACACAACGCCTGAACCCGCTCGCGAACATCCGCTTCGACGGATGGATCGCCGCCTTCACCTTTTTCGCGCAGTCCGTCCAGTACATCGGCAACCATATCGCCGATCAGACGGAATTCGGCCGGGCCAAAGCCACGCGTGGTACCCGCAGGCGAACCAACCCGGATTCCGCTGGTCTTCATCGGTGGCTGCGGATCGTTCGGTATGCTGTTCTTGTTGCAGGTGATGCCGGCCCGCTCGAGCGCTTCATCGGCATCACGTCCGGTGATTCCCAAGGGCGAAAGATCGATCAGTGCCAGATGGGTGTCCGTGCCGCCGGCTACAACGTCGGCACCACGTTCCTTGAGCGTCGCTGCCAGAATCTTGGCATTTTCGATAACGGCTGCAGAATAGCTCTTGAATTCCGGTCGCAGCGCTTCACCAAAAGCGACCGCCTTCGCGGCAATCACGTGCATCAGCGGGCCGCCCTGCAAGCCGGGGAATACCGCCGAGTTGATTTTCTTCGCTATCGCTTCATCATTGGTCAGGATCATGCCGCCGCGCGGGCCGCGCAGGGTCTTGTGCGTGGTAGTGGTCACGACGTGCGCATGGTCCAGCGGGCTTGGGTGCAGGCCGGTGGCGACCAGACCGGCAAAATGCGCCATGTCGACCATGAACAGGGCTCCCACCGCATCGGCAATCGCCCGAAATTTGGCAAAGTCAATCTGCCGGGGATAGGCGGATCCGCCGGCGATGATCAGCTTTGGCTGATGCTCCTTCGCCAACGCCTCTACCTCGGCATAGTTGATCAGATGATCGTCGTCATTGACGCCGTATTGGATGGCATTGAACCATTTGCCGGATTGGGCGGGTTTCGCTCCATGGGTGAGATGACCACCAGCATCGAGCGACATGCCCAGTATCGTGTCGCCTGGCTGGACCAGCGCGAGCATCACCGCGCCGTTGGCCTGCGCGCCCGAATGCGGCTGCACGTTGGCAAAACCGCAGTTGAACAGCTGCTTGGCGCGTTCGATTGCCAACGTCTCGACATCATCCGAGGGCGCACAGCCCTGATAATAGCGGCGACCGGGATAA
>CAWUKF010000289.1:0-3162 GCA_963922745.1 uncultured Sphingomonadales bacterium | reverse complement strand
GCATCCAGAGCGGCGTTGATATTGACGAGGTGCGCCTTGTTGATGGCACGCCAGCCACCCGCGCCCAGATCGTCGCCGAAGAGCCGCTGATAGATTTCCTGACGAGCCCTGACCGCGGCATCATAAGCCGGGGAATGGATGAATTGCGGGTCGTCCGAGCGCCCCGAAACCGCTTTGCCATAGGCTTTTGTCGCCGCCTGATAGTCCGCCCAATCTTTGACCCGCTCCGGATCCCGGGCAAGCCGTTTTTCGGTCGCTCCCCGGTCGGCAGCGATTTCGGCGGTCCAGGCAGCGACTGGAACCATCTTGAACCCCAGCTGCTGGCGCAGCGGGAACACGACATCGGTCAGTTCGGGAAAATCATCGGCGCGGCTTTCCCGCACCTCGCCATATTTGTCGAAATTTTCCGAGGCTGTGGCAAACCGGTCCGGCGGCAGTTCGACCAGCACGATATCGGGCTCGAACTTGATGATCGCCCGGCGCAGCACGTCGAGCGAATAGCGCTCGCTGGTCCGGTGCTGGCCATGAATGGCGCCGATGACGGTTACGGTGGTTGCCCCGGGCGGCGGCGAATCGACGGACCCGGAGGAGCATCCCGTCAGCGCAAGAACCAGTGCGCACAGACAGGCTGCAAAGCCCTTCACTCCCGATCCAGGCGACGGCCCAGCTTGACGAAAAACACGATCAGGAACGGCACCAGCAGGAAGGACAGAACGACCTTGGCCGAACCCTGCCCGAGCAGCAACTGGCCGATCGGGCGCTCGCCGTAGAAAGCGATGGTGATGAAAATGACCGTATCGACAATTTGCGACAAGGCGCTGGCGATGGCCGCACGCAAGGCGAGCAGCGCGCCCTTCATATTGGCCAGCCGGGAAAATATGTAGACGTTGAGAAACTGGGACACGCCATAGGCGATGATTCCGGCGAACATCAGCCGGGCGCCCTGTGACAATATGATCGGAAAGGCTTCCTTTGCCGGTTCGTACATGCCCGGATCGGTCGGCAGCGCCAGCACGATCTGGATCAGGATGATGGCGGTGATCAGCGGGATGAAGCCGAACCGGACCAGCCGGTTGGCAATGTCCCGGCCATGCAATTCGGCGACCGAACTCGACAGCACCACCAGCAGCAGGAACGGGAAAATCCCGGATTCGACGGCCAACGGCCCGATCGCCACCTGCTTCGCGCCCAATATTCCGGCGATGCAGGTCATTCCCCCGTAGAGAACCGCGAATACGAACAGCGAGCGCGGAATGAGATTGGATTTTGCAGTTTCTGTCATCGCGATGGCCTAGCGCGGTCCGCGCGGAAAAAAAAGAAATAGTCACGCGGCGCAATTTTTCTATAGGGAAAAAGTGACCAATAACATCAGACCGCGGCACTATTGCCGCGTGACCGGGGGCAATTTGCGAAGACTGGCCGTTTATTGTGGTGCCAATGCCGGGAACGATCCGGCATTTGCCGATACCACCGTGCTGCTCGGGCGGGCGATGGCGGCGCGCGGCGTCGACCTCGTCTATGGCGGCGGCCGGCTCGGGCTGATGGGGATCATTGCCGACACGGTGCTGGCCGAAGGCGGGCAGGTCCATGGCGTGATTCCGGAGATGCTGAAGGATCTGGAAGTGGCGCACAAGGGCGTGACCGAGCTGCACATCGTCGGGACGATGCACGAACGCAAGGCCAGGATGACCGAACTGACCGATGCCTTTGTCGCACTGCCCGGCGGCGTCGGCACGATGGACGAGCTGTTCGAGGCATGGAGCTGGAACGCGCTCGGCTATCACAACAAGCCCTTCGCCATATTGAATGTCGCCGGCTACTGGGACTCGCTGATCGCCTTTCTCGACACCATGAGCGACCAGGGCTTCCTCTCCGCCGAGCGGCGCAGGCAGCTGATCATATCCGATAATATCGACGATTGTCTGGACCGCCTTGCCGCCGCCTGTACAACCGAAGCGGGGAGCTTCACCTGGTGACCGGGCTCTCGCACACTATCCGGATTGGAAGAATCGCATGACGGCCATCCTTACCAGCCTTGCCGGCATGGCATTGATCCTGCTGATCGCCTTTGCCCTCTCTACCGGGCGACGCCATATCCGCCTGCGCGTGGTCGGAGCCGCCTTCGCCCTGCAGGCCGGAATCGCCGTGATCGTGCTCTATGTTCCAGCCGGCAAGCGGATCATCGAGGCGATGGCCTTCGGCGTATCCAATCTGCTGGGCTATGCCTCGGCCGGCACCAATTTCATCTTCGGCCCGCTCGCCGACCCGACGATCGGCGGCAACAGCTTCGCGATCGCGGCACTGCCGGTGATCATCTTCTTTTCGGCACTGATCTCGATCCTCTATTATCTCGGCATCATGCAGTTCGTCATCAAATGGGTCGGCGGCGGCATCCAGAAGGTCACCGGCATATCGAAAGTCGAATCGCTCTGCGCGGCGGCCAATATCTTCGTCGGCCAGTCGGAATCGCCCTTGGTCATCCGCCCCTATCTCGCCAGCCTGACCCAGTCGCAGCTGTTCACGGTGATGAGCGTCGGCATGGCCGGCGTCGCGGGAACAATCCTAGCCGCCTATGCCGCGATGGGTATCCGCATCGACTATCTGCTCGCCGCCGCCTTCATGTCGGCGCCCGGCGGCATATTGATGGCGAAGATCATCATGCCCGATAATCCCGAGGATCCGGCGCCGGAAGAGCTGGCGATCGCGGTCGAATATGAGGACGAGAAGCCCGCCAATATCATCATGGCCGCGGGCATGGGCGCGCAGACCGGCGTCAAGCTGGCGGTCGCGGTCGGTGCGATGGTGCTCGCCTTTGTCGCGCTGGTCGCGCTGGCCAATGGCCTGCTCGGCGGCATCGGCGGCTGGTTCGGCTATCCGGATCTCAGCTTCCAGCAGGTGATCGGCTATATCTTTGCCCCGGTCATGTATCTGATCGGCGTGCCCTGGGACGAGGCGCTCGGCGCCGGCGGCCTGTTCGGCACCAAGGTGGTGCTCAACGAATTCGTCGCTTTCATCGAACTGGGCAAGATGCAGGACGGCATCTCGCCGCTGACCAATGCGATCGTCATCTTCGCGCTGTGCGGCTTTGCCAATTTCAGCAGTATCGCGATCCAGCTTGCGGTCACCGGCGGCCTCGCCCCGAACCAGCGCCCGGTCATTGCC
>CAWUKF010000288.1:0-3193 GCA_963922745.1 uncultured Sphingomonadales bacterium | reverse complement strand
GACCTCGCTCTTGCCCTTGCCGACCTTGTATAGCGGCGGCTGGGCGATATAGAGATGGCCGTTCAGGATGATCTCCGGCATCTGGCGATAGAAGAAGGTTAGCAGCAGCGTGCGGATATGGGCGCCGTCGACGTCAGCATCGGTCATGATGACGATCTTGTGATAGCGCAGCTTTTCGAGATTGAAATCCTCACGACCGATGCCGGTGCCCATGGCCTGGATCAGTGTGCCGACTTCCTTCGAGGATAGCATCCGGTCAAAGCGGGCGCGCTCGACGTTGAGAATCTTGCCCTTGAGCGGCAGGATCGCCTGGTACATGCTGTCGCGGCCCTGCTTGGCGGAACCACCAGCGGAGTCTCCTTCGACCAGGAACAGCTCGCACTTGCTCGCGTCCTTCTCGCGGCAGTCGGCGAGCTTTCCGGGCAGCGAAGCGATATCCATCGCGCCCTTGCGCCGGGTCAGTTCGCGCGCCTTTTTCGCGGCTTCGCGCGCAGCAGCGGCATCGATCACCTTCTGGATCACCATCGACGCATTCTGCGGATTCTCCTCAAGCCATTCGGCGAGCTTGTCGGCCATCAGGCTTTCCAGCGGCTGGCGCACTTCGGAGGAGACCAGCTTGTCCTTGGTCTGTGAACTGAATTTCGGATCGGGCAGCTTGACCGAGACAATCGCGCTCAGGCCTTCGCGCATATCGTCGCCAGTCAGCTTGACCTTCTCTTTCTTGAGCGCGCCGGAGCTTTCGGCATAATTGTTTAGCGTCCGGGTCAGCGCCGAGCGGAAGGCCGCCAGATGGGTGCCACCGTCCCGCTGCGGGATATTGTTGGTGAAGCACAGCACATTTTCATAATAGCTGTCGTTCCACTCGAGCGCGACGTCGATGATGACATCGTCGCGGTCGCCGTGAATGGCGATCGGCTCGGGCACCAGCGGTGTCTTGTTGCGATCGAGATACTGGACGAAAGCGGCGATCCCGCCTTCGTAGAACAGGTCGATTTCTTTCGCTTCCTCGTGCCGGGCATCGCGCAGGATGATATGCACGCCGCTGTTAAGGAAGGCGAGTTCGCGGTAGCGATGCTCAAGCTTCTCGAAATCGAATTCGGTGATCTTGAAGGTCGCGGGCGACGGAAAGAAGGTAACCTTCGTGCCCTTCTTGAAGCCGGTCTTGTTGTCCGCCGGCGGGGCATCTCCAATCACTTCCAGAGAACGGACGGCATTGCCGAATTCGAAGCGCATATTATGCTCTTTGCCGTCTCGCCAGATGTTGAGTTCCAGCCATTCGGACAGAGCATTGACGACCGAGACGCCGACACCGTGCAGGCCGCCCGAGACCTTGTAGGCATTGTCGTCGGACGTGTTCTCGAACTTGCCGCCGGCATGCAGCTGGGTCATGATGACCTCGGCTGCCGAAACGCCTTCCTCGCTGTGCATACCGGTCGGAATGCCGCGGCCATTGTCCTCGACCGAGACGCTGCCATCGGGGTTGAGGGTGATCAGGATCAGGTCGCAATGACCGGCGAGCGCCTCGTCGATGGCATTGTCCGAAACCTCGAACACCATATGATGCAGGCCGCTGCCGTCATCGGTGTCGCCGATATACATGCCGGGCCGTTTGCGGACGGCGTCCAGGCCCTTGAGAACCTTGATCGAATCGGCGCCATATTCATTCTGGTTGGAAGAATTGGAAGCATCTTCCGGCATTTCGTTTTGATTGCTGTCATTCATGCCGCGACCATAGCCGCTGGCACACGCGAACCCAAGAAAAATGTCGGATTTGCGGATAATATTGTATCAATATATCAACGGCTTAACATATTGGGACAAGAGCGGATATTTTGTCGCGCGAAGCCGCGAAGAATGCGAAGATAGCGGTGTGGAAAATTCGATTGAAGAGTTGTCGGCGATCGCCGTTGAATGCGGTTACAAGTTGCATGTCAATCTTGGTCCCGGGCTGTTGGAGAGCGTAAATGAAGCGCTTCTTGCCAAGTCGATTTCTAATCTTGGGTTGAAAGTGGATCGGCAAAAGCCGATCAGGATCAAATATCAAGATATTATACTAGAGGAAGGCTTCCGCGTTGATTTGCTTGTCGAAGGCCGGTTGTTGATCGAACTGAAATCAACCGAAAGGCATATGCCGGTGCATGCAAAACAGCTGCTTACCTATCTTCGTCTGATGGATTTGCCGCTTGGCTTATTGATGAACTTTGGTGCACCGACGTTCAAGATAGGATGCAAGCGAATCGTCAATAACCACACCGACTTCGCTGCTTCGCGCCTTCGCGTGAATCAAGTCAGAAAAGAACCAAATTTATGACAAATCCTGCCGATATAGTCCCTTTTGCCAAGCATATGGGCATAATCATCACCTCGATGAACAAGGATAAAGTGTCCGGCGAAATGCTGGTCCGGCCCGAGATCTGCACCGCCGGCAACGGTCGCGGCAGCCCGAGCATCCACGGCGGCGCGGTGATGACCTTTGCCGATGTGCTGGGTGCCTTTGGCGGCTTTGCCAATCTGCCCGAGGGATCGAACGGCACCACCACGTCGGAAAGCAAGACCAATTTCCTGAACGCTGCACCCGAGGGCAGCACAGTCTATGGTGAGGCGACCCCGTTCAAGGTCGGCCGGCGGCAGTCGGTCTGGCAGACCCGGATCACGCTCGAGGACGGCACGCTGGTGGCGGTGGTGACCCAGACCCAGATTGTGCTGTGAGGGATCGCGAGGCCAGCTGAGCCATGCCCCAACCGCCGATCGCCAAAGCGCCCCACCGTTCGTCCTGAGCCTGTCGAAGGACGCTGGCTGGGGAGCGCCAAGGGTGCTTCGACAAGCTCAGCACGAACGGAAGTGGGGCCTCCCACAGGCCCAGCACGAACGGCAAAGCCATGCTCGCCTCGGGACCCGGCGCGCACAGCAGCGATGGGCCTTGGTAGCCCCCGCTCACCTCGCCCACCGCCGCAATATATTCGCAGCTTCCCTTGCACCCCGCTTTTGCGCTAAACCGCTTGCCATGAACAATACCCTGCTCGCCGCGTCTCTTTTGTGCCTGGCAACCACCGCCTGCTCCGAATCCACCAAGGTCAGTGACGAGCTGCCAGAGAGCAGCGCCAATCTCGAAAATCCGACCGGTCGTACCGAACGGGTCGAGTCCGGCCCTTCGGCCAAGCCGGTGCGGATCGGCGAGGGCGGCCCGCGCTTC
>CAWUKF010000287.1:0-3257 GCA_963922745.1 uncultured Sphingomonadales bacterium | reverse complement strand
TGGCGGCCGGAGACCGAGGATGACCTGCTGCAATATTGCTATCATGTGGCCGGCGCGGTCGGCTGCATGATGGCCATCGTGATGGGGGTTTCGGCTCGCAATCACGAGGTGCTCGACCGCGCCTGTGATCTCGGCCTGGCGTTCCAGCTCGCCAATGTCGCCCGCGACGTAGCGGAGGATGCGCAAGCCGGGCGCTGCTATCTGCCGCAGACATGGCTGGCCGAGGCAGGCATCGACCCGGATCATATGCTGGAACCGGACCATCGGGACGCGCTGGTGCTGCTGGTCAACCGGCTCTGCGATCTGGCGGGAGAATATGAAGCCTCCGCTCGGGTCGGCGCTTCAAACCTGCCGTTTCGCTCGCGCTGGGCGGTGCTCGCTGCGGCCGGCATCTATGGCGACATCGGCCGGGCGATCCGCAACAGCAATGGCGCTTCGCTGGACCGGCGAATCTACACCAGCAAGGCGACAAAGCTGGGCTGGATCACGAAAGCCTTTGGCCAGGCGCTGATCAAGCGCGGCCAGCGTGATCGCCAAGGACTGTGGACACGAGCGCGCGTCGCCTGATTGCCTAGTGGCTGGCGCCGTTTTCGCTGACATATTTGCCGATCCGCTGCACCGCTTCCTCGAAGAGATTGGGTGAACAGCACAGCACGCCGAGCGCTTTGCCATGGGTACCGTTGTACACGAAAGTCTCGCCCAGCGCGTTGGTGACGCTGGCGCCGGCTTCTGCGGCAATGACGTGGGCGGCGGCAATATCCCATTCGTGGCCCCATCGGGTGGAAGCGACGACATCGGCCCGGTCATCCGCCACCATCGCCATTCTCAGCGCGATGCTGTTCGGCTTGGGCACCGCAGTCAGGTTCATTTCAGGGGGCAGGCTTTCCGCGGGAATCCGGCAGCCTTCATATTGATCCCGGCGGGTGGCGACGAGAGTCCGTCCGTTGACCGTGGCGGACTGGCCTGCCCTGCCCACCCATGTTTCGTCCATCGCCGGAGCGACCAGCACACCGAACACCGGCGCCTCATTCTGCACCAGCGCCACCGAGACGCACCAGCCGGTCTTGCCGGCGACATAATCCTTGGTGCCGTCGATCGGATCAACCACCCAGGTCAGCTCGTCTCCGGCACCACTGTGATCGATATGGGTTTCCTCGGAGAGCCAGCCGGCCGAAGGAACCAGTCGTTCCAGTTCACCGCGCAGAAAACGGTCAACCGCCAGATCGGCGTCGCTGACAATCTGTCCCGGTGATTTCTCCCACGTCTTCGATTCCTTCCTGCCCAGCGTCCAGTGGCGCTTGGCCAGCGCGCCGGCGGCCTCGGCAATCGCGATCACGCGGTCAAAGTCGATATCAGCCAAGAGTTTCTCCAGTTCGCGCCGCATCAGTCGAGCGACGCTTACAGCCCGATAGGCTTGGCCCACAGGCTTCGCCACTAGCGGATTTGTTCAGCCGCCCGCCACCGTCATGCTGTCGGTACGCAGGGTCGGCACGTTGATGCTGTAGCGATATTCCAGATCGTCGGCGGCCACCAGCCCCTTGAACATGTCTTTCAGATTGCCGGCGATGGTGATTTCCGAGACCGGCGATCCGATCTCGCCATTTTCGATCAGGAAACCGCTGGCACCGCGGCTATAATCGCCGGTAACCGGATTGACGCCCATGCCGATCAGTTCGGTGATATAGACCCCGTGCTTGATATCCCCGATCAGGTCCGCCTTGCTTACCGTGCCGTTGCCCATATGCAGGTTGGTGACGCTGACTCCGGGAGCGCCACCGACGCCGCGTGAGGCATGGCCGGTCGGCTGCAGGCCGAGCTGACGAGCCGAGGCGCTTTCCATGATCCACTGGGTCAGCCGGCCGTTGTCGATCAATTTGGTCTTGGCCGTCGGCAGCCCCTCTCCATCAAAGGCCTTGGAGCGCAGCCCGCGCTTGCGGTGCGGACAGTCGATGATGCTGATCGCGCTGTCAAAAACCTGCGTGTCTAGCGCGTCGAGCAGGAAGCTGGTCTTGCGGGCGATGGCGGCACCGGAAATGGCACCGACAAAATGGCCGAGCAGGCTGTTACCGACGCGCGGATCGTAGACAACGGGCATCGCACCGGACTGGAAATGCACCGGATTGAGCCGGGAAACGGCGCGTTCTCCGGCTTCACGACCGATGCTCTCCGGCGACTGGAGGTCTTCGAGGTAGCGCACGCTGTCATAGGCATAATCGCGTTCCATGCCGTCGCCGGTGCCGGCGATTACGCTGGCGGAGATGCTGTAGCCGCTGGTCGAATAGGCACCGGAAAAGCCGTGGCTGGTGGCAAGCGCGACGATGCTGCGACCGGCGCTGGCACCGCCGCCTTCGCTGTTGGAAACGCCTTCGACAGCACGCGCGGCATCCTCCGCGTTCAGCGCCAGTTCGCGCAGCAATTCCGGTTCCGGATTCTCTCCGTCATCGCCCTCGATCGCATGCGGCTCGGTCTTCTGCAGCAATTCTTCGGGCGCGAGGCCGGCATATTGGTCTTCCGGTGCCTCCCGCGCCATGTCGAGCGCGCGGCCGACCAGCGACGACAATATCTCGGGGTCCATGTCGGAAGACGAGACGGTTGCCGAGCGTTTGCCGACGAAGACCCGCAGGCCGATTTCTTCGCCTTCCGAACGTTCGACATCTTCGAGATTGCCGAGGCGCATCTGTACCTGGGTGGATGCATCGCAGACATAGATGGCGTCCGCGGCATCAGCGCCGGCTTTTTTGGCTTGCGAAATAAGGGAGTCGGCGCGGTCCTGCGCTTCGGATGGTTTCAGCATGTGCCGGACATAGGTGCGGCACCGTGCAAGGTCAACGATCTGCTATCAAATCAGGAAGAAACGTAAGCTGCTTTTCAGACGATTGTCGCGATGATCTTGATCACCCCGACAAAAACAAATGGCAAGCCGATGGCAAGTGCCCAGAGCAATATCTGGTCGGCCCTGAATTTCGCCGCCAGGCTCTGGTCGGTGAGGCCGCTGTTGGCCATTGTTCTCCAGCGTTTTTCAAAATTGCGGCAGAAGGGAATGATCACGGCAACGAGCAGGATCAGCCCGAAATAGGGAGCGATCGACATGCCCTTGGTTTCGATAAAGCCGAGTACGAAGAAAATCTGCATCATCGTGTAGAAGAGCAACGCGGCTGCACAATTGTTGCTCATCTTCTTGTCCCATCGGATGCCATCATGCTGCGCCTGATGTTTGCTGACCGATTCTTGAGATGCTGCCGCAACCATTTCCGTTC
>CAWUKF010000286.1:0-3269 GCA_963922745.1 uncultured Sphingomonadales bacterium | reverse complement strand
GTCCGATGGAGATGCGTATAATGTCCGGATCGAGGACTATCACAGGGGATGAAGACCGTCTGGACAATGTCCATCCGGGCGATATCCTGCGCGAAGATTATCTGATCGGTAGCGAGATACCGGTCGCGGAAGTCGCAGACGGCGCTGGACTGGATATTGACCAGCTCAGTGCCATCCTTTCCGGCCAACAGCCGGTTGACGCCAATGTCGATATTCGACTCGCCCGCTATTTCGGCATATCCGAGGGCTTCTTTCTCGGCCTGCAGATCGACCATGATCTGGAGGAAGTCCGCCGCGCCAATGGCCCCGAACTGGACAAGATCAGCAGGCGTGCTGCCTGAATTCGGGCGCGATCGCTGTTTCGACCAACGGCTGTCCGGTGTAGATCAACAACATCCACGCAGCTTGTGCAACGGCGCCGGCGGGTTCATGTTGCTGGCCATATTCGGGGAGATATAAACATGCGCGCATCGATATTATTGGCCTTGGCGAGTTCCGCCTTGCTTGTCGCTCCGGCCCATGCCGTCACCGCCGCCGCTTCAAGCAGCGCTGCCGAAACGACGCCCGATTTCGGGGCTGCGGTTGCCGATCCCGGTCGCGACGAGGCCGACGTCAAGCTGGACGAGAGCCGCAAGCCGGCTGAAGTGCTTGCCTTCATGGGCCTGGAAGAGGGCGACACCGTGCTCGATATCTTTGCCGGTGGCGGCTATTATAGCGAGATCATGGGCCGCGCCGTCGGTCCGGATGGTTCGGTAACCGCTGTGAATCCGCCGCAGTTCACCACCAGCGAACAGTCCAAGACCAAATGGGCAGGCGTGACCACGCGGCAGCCGAATGTGACGATGGTTCCGTCGCAATTGCCGGACTACCAGCCCGCACCCGACAGCATCGACTTTGCGATGCTGCACCTGATCTATCATGATTTTTATTGGGAAAGCGAACAGTATAAGTTTGAGAAAATGGATCCGGCGGCGGTACTGACCAATCTCTATGCGGGGATGAAACCCGGCGGCATCGTGGCGGTGGTCGACCATGTCGGTCCGTCCGGCGACACCCGCGCGGTGGTTGAGAAAAGCCACCGGATTGACCCGGAGACCGTCCGCAGCGATTTTCTCAAGGCCGGTTTCGTGCTCGACGGCGAAAGCGACATGTTTGCCAATCCCGATGATGATCTGGAGATGAATGTTTTCGATCCCGCGATACGCGGAAAAACCAGCCGCTTTGTCATGCGGTTTCGCAAGCCGGAATAGCGGCCTGCGGGTTCATGCGCGGTGCGAATCGACGGGCGAATCGGTTTCAATGGTAACTATATGAAATATCAGTCCTTTTCGCGGGGCTCCAAAAGGTGCTGCGGAACGGGCCTTCGCCCGGATGTTTTTGCACCTGATTTGAGGAAGATTTTTCGTCATAAATCCAGTGTCTTGCGATATTCGACCCGACTTTACATGACGGTTCATGTCCAGTTAGGTAGAGGGCCGCCATATCGCCCGCATCGAAAAGAACTGACCCGGTAAAGTAGCGGTGCGGAGCAACAATAGAGGTCAGCATCAAAAAGGTAGAGATTCACGCTGCCCACCTGTGAAAACCGGTCGGCATCAGGAAAGAGTTTGGTCGGCGGCGCCTCTAGAGAGGGTCGCACGTCGCCGGACAAAAGGCGGGAGGCAGGCCCAAGTTGCGTATCGGGTCTGTCTCCCGTTCACTGGGATCGGTCGAACCTGTCAGTCGGGGAAGAGGCGATACGGCCCGTCTTCGCCGCCGCCTTTTGCGGGACATACGGGGCGCAGAAACGGCATGTGCTTAGAGTTGGCGTCCCGGTCCCGCCCTGTCGGCCGTTTCAGGATGCATATTTGACCGAGCAGCCATAGGGCCGCGACTGGGCGACGCTGACCCTGTCGCCCGCCTTGATTTCTTTCAGCGCGGCCAGCACGTGATTACGTGCCTCCTTGATATCGGCCGTATTGGCGGTCGGCTTGTCATCGATACCGCCCTGATAGACCAGAATACCCGAGCCATCGATGATATACATATGCGGCGTCGTCCGCGCGCCATAGGCCTTGCCGACCACACCTTTGGCATCGAGCAGATAATGGGTCGAGTGGCTGTTCTGCCGGGCCATCAGCGCCTTTGCCTCCGCTCCCGACATATGGCCCTGCTTCCCTTTCGCACCGCTGTTGATCGTCAGCCAGACCGCGCCCAGTTCCCGCGCCGCTTTCTGCGTCGCCTGCATATTGCCGCTGCTATAATGTTTGGATACGAACGGACAGCCGGGATTGTGCCATTCGAGCACCACCGTCTTGCCGCGAAACTGCGACAGCTGCACGGTTTTTCCATCGACGTCCGTCAGTTTGAAATCCTGCGCCAGCGCGCCGTTTTTCTGGGCAGCGGCGAGAGGGCTGGCGAGGGCGATCGCGGCGACAGCGGCAAAGGCGAAGGGGGAATGATTGCGCACGGGTTTTCTCCTTTACTTACAGACTGGGGTTGACCATCGCGCTCTGCACTGGACCGCTTACCAATTCGGTCAAGGTCGCTACGGTCAGAATCTGCGGGAGGACCATCGGCTCCTCGCCGGGGGCATAATAGATATAGAGCGGCACGCCAGCACGGCCATGTTGTTCCAGGAAGCGGCTGATGACCGGATCGGGACGGGTCCAGTCGCCCATCAGGACAGAGACATTGGCGGCCTTGAACGCCTCGGCGGTCTCCGTGCGCTGGATGGCGGCCGCCTCGTTGGCCTTGCAGGTGATGCACCAGTCGGCGGTGAAATAGGCGAAAACCGGTTGGCCGGAGGCGCGCAATTCGGACAGGCGGGCTTCGCTGAACGGTTCGCTGGGCAGCGTCGCTGCCGATCCGTTTGCCAGTTTCTGGTTGTTCATTGCCTCTTCGCCGGGCAGCGCCAGGATACCGCCGATGATGACCGCAAGCGCCGTGCCGGCGGTCAGCGCACCGCGCGACACGCCCTTCATCTGTCCGCCACCGAACCACCATAGCAGCAGCGCGACGCCCAGCAGGAAGATCAGTGACAGGCCCAGCGCATCGGTGCCGATTTGGCGGCCGAGTAGCCAGATCAGGCCGATGCTGGTGAGAAACATGGGGATCGCCATGATCTTGCGAAAACTGTCCAGCCAGGGACCGGGCTTGGGCAGCCGGCTGCGTATGGCCGGTACAAAGGCGAGCAGCAGAAAGGGAAGGGCGAGCCCGACACCGAGGCCGGCGAAGATGACCAGCGCGGCAACAGGCGGCAGGACGATGGTCGCGCCGAGCGCGGCGGC
>CAWUKF010000285.1:0-3271 GCA_963922745.1 uncultured Sphingomonadales bacterium | reverse complement strand
AATGTCCGCGCCGTTGCGCTGGGCAAGTCCGCCGATGTCGCGCCGCCGGTCATCGAAAAGGGCGATGCCGATCCCTCGGCCGCAAAGACCCGCGATCACCAGCTCTACATGGACGGCAGGATGCAGGATGCGGCCATTTATGATCGCGCCCTGCTCAAAGCCGGTAACCGCATCGCCGGCCCCGCCATCGTCACCGAGATGGACAGCACCACGCTGGTCCACAGCGGCTGCGAGGCGCTGGTCGACGCGCACGGCAATCTGATCATCAACCTGTTGGAAGGAGCGTAACATGCCCGCACAGATTATCGAAACCAACAGCGCCCCGTTCAACCAGGTCGATGTCGACCCGGTCACGCTCGACATCATGGAAAATGCCTTGCGCAACGCCCGCATCGAGATGGATGCGACTCTGGTGCGCACCGCCATGTCCCCCGGCATCCGGGAACAGGGCGATGCCTTTCCGCTGATTGCCGATCGGCAGGGCAAGATGGTCGTCGGCCAGTTCGGCAGCTTTATCGACGGCTTTCTGCGCGCCTATCCCGGCACGATCGAGGAAGGCGACATGATCTTCCTCAGCGATCCCTACAGCTGCGAGGGCGCGGTCAGTCATAACAATGACTGGCTGGTGCTGCTGCCGGTCTATCGCGGCGGCCGGCTGGTCGCCTGGACCGCAATGTTCGGCCACCAGTCCGATATCGGCGGCAAGGTCGCCGGATCGATCCCGATCGACAGCAAGAGCGTGTTCGAGGAAGGCGTTCGGATCCCGCCAGTCAAGATTTACCAGAAGGGCGTCTATAACGAGGAAATGGTCAAGGTCGTGCTGCACCAGAGCCGCAAGCCGGACTGGTGCGCCGCCGATCTGAACGCGCTGATCGCCTCCTGCCGCGTTGCGGCGCGCCGGGTCGATGAAATGTGCGCGCGTTTCGGCGAGGATGAATTTGCCAGCGCCACCGACCTGCTGCTGGCACGCAACCACCGGGCGATGAAACATCTGATCGAGACCAGCATCGGCGAGGAGCCGGTCACCTTCACCGACTATATCTGCGACGATGGCGTCGGCTTCGGTCCCTACAAGATCAGCTGCAAGATGTGGCGCGAGGGCGGCAAGGTGATCCTCGATTTCGACGGCACCGATCCGCAGGCGCCAAGCTCGATCAACTTTTTCCTCAACGAGAATATGTTCAAGATGTTCTTCGGCATTTACATGATCATGGTCTTCGATCCGCAGATCCTGTTCAACGACGGCTTCTACGATCTGGTCGACGTGCGGATTCCGGAAGGCTCGCTGCTCAAGCCGAAATATCCCGCCGCGCTCGCCGGCCGCACCCATGCGCTGGGCCGGATTTTCGACATCCTGGGCGGCCTGCTCGGCCAGCGCCAGCCGGAATTTCTGAACGGGGCCGGCTTCTCCTCCAGCCCGCATCTGATGTATTCGGGGTTCGACAAGAGCGGCGAATGGTTCCAGCTGTTCCAGATCGGCTTTGGCGGCATTCCCGGCCGACCCTTTGGCGACGGACCCGACGGCCATTCATTGTGGCCCGGTTTCACCAATGTGCCGAACGAGTTTTTGGAGAAATATTTCCCGCTGCGCATCGAGCGCTACGAGGCCAAGCCGGACAGCGGCGGCGCCGGGCTGTTCCGTGGCGGCAACGGCATCCACATGACCTATTGCTTCCTCGAGCCCGGCACGGTGGCGATTCACGACGACCGCTGGTTCACCTATCCATGGGGCGTCAATGGCGGCCAGCCAGGCGACCGCGCGACCAAGATTCTGGAGCGCGCCGACGGTTCCAAAGAAGTGGTGGGCAACAAGCAGGACGGCATCGAGGTACGCGAGGGCGACCTGCTCCACTTCATCACCTGGGGCGGCGGCGGCTGGGGCAACCCGCTGGAGCGCGACCCCGAACTGGTCGCGCTGGAAATCCGGCAGGGGCTGGTGACCGTGCAGGGCGCGCGCGACTATGGCGTGGTGATTGCCGAGGACGGCAGCGTCGATGGTCCGGCGACGGACAGCCTGCGCAAGGAGATGGCAGATAATATCGTCGAGACCGACGGGCCGTTCAATTTCGGACCCGATATCGATACGCTGCGGGCCAATTGTCTGGAAGAAACCGGACTGCCAGCACCGGTGCAGCCGGGGCGCGTCGCCGCCTGACCCATAGCGCGCTATCCAAAGTGCGGTTTGTCCAGGGTCGCCCAACCGCCTAGACTATTGCCTCATCCGACAGCGGGAGAGGTGCAATAGTCGATAGCGATACGGATGTTCTGATCATCGGCGCTGGTGCAGCGGGGCTGACTGCGGCGCTGGCTGCGCATGAATCCGGGGCCTCGGTCCGGCTGATTGAAAAGCAGGACCGGCTTGGCGGGACAGCAGCCATCTCTGGCGGTGTCATATGGCTGCCAGACCATGAACAGATGGCAGCGCAGTGCAAGGTCGACAGCGCCGCCGAGGCGAAGGCCTATTTTCAGTCGCTCGATCATGGCGAGATGGACGACGAGGTGCTTGAGGCCTTTGTCACCGAAGCCCGGCAGATGCACAATTTCCTGACCGGCATCGACGCGATCCAGCTAACTATGATGCCGGACTATCCGGATTATTATGGCGAACGACCGGGCGCCAAGGCCGACGGCGGGCGGTCGCTCGACAATGAACTGTTCGACTTTACCACGCTGGGCGACTGGAAGGACCGGGTCTTTCAAAATGGCCCCGCGCCACGGATGATGCTGCGCGAAACGCCGCTGGGCGGCAGCAGCGGTATGGTGGACCCAGCGGAGTTACAGAAGCGCACCGAGCAGGACCTGCGCGGCTGGGGGCAGGCACTGGTCGGGCGATTGCTCCGGGCCTGTCTCGATCGGGGCATTGAGCCTGTGCTCGGGTGCGGCGGCTACCGGCTGTGGGTCGAACAGGGCCGGGTGACCGGTGCGATGGTCGAACGTGACGGACAACAGGAGACAATCACGCCGCGCCAGGGCGTGATCCTCGCCACCGGTGGATTCGAATGGAACGATGCACTGAAACAGGCCTTTTTGCGCGGGCCGCTTGAAGCGCCCGCCTCGCCGCCGACCAATCAGGGCGATGGTCTGAAAATGGCGATGGCTGCCGGTGCGAGTCTCGGCAATATGACCAGCGCCTGGTGGGTGCCGACCCTCGCCGTCCCCGAATCAGAGTGGCAGAGCGGCGAGACCCGCAATATGCCGGTGCTGATCGAGCGGACCCTGCCGCACGGCATCATGGTCAACCGCGCGGGCAAGCGCTTCTGCAACGAGGCCG
>CAWUKF010000284.1:0-3299 GCA_963922745.1 uncultured Sphingomonadales bacterium | reverse complement strand
AATGTTATCATGTCGGTCGGAAACCGTGCGCCACAAACGAGCGAAACTCGAATCGCCGCACCTTCAACAACCCACGGCAAATCGGACCAAGCACAAAAAATCTGGAAATTTTTTGCAAACTCTTGAATCGGAACGTTGCTCCCTGATGATCTGATTGAATTACTTGCTACCAAACCAATGCATTTCAGCTGATTTGAATGCTGCACACACTGCGCGAACCAGTAAGAAACCAAATCTGCACTTTCCGGCACCTTGCCCTTGTATGCTTGACGCAGTCTTGCAGTGTATTCGTCTCCCAATTCTCTTAGGTGCTTTCCAGCACCCAAAAACGGCGGATTCCCAACCACCACATCCGCTTCCGGCCATTCAGCCCGCTGCGGCTTGCCTTCACGGTCAATCGCCAGCACCGCATCGCGGCACTCAATCGTCCCCAGGGGCCTCAGGATCGGGTTTTTCGCCGCCGCAAAGCCATTGCGCCGCATCCATTGAATCTCGCCGATCCAGACCGACACCCGCGCCAGTTCGGCGGCATAGGGGTTAAGCTCTATGCCGAGCACCGATTCCGGTCCGACGCGCGGAAATTCGCGGGTCAGTCCGAGCACTTCTGCTTCCAGATTGGCCTTATGCTCGATGTCTTTCAGCGACAGCAACGCCACATAGAGAAAATTGCCCGAGCCGCAGGCGGGGTCCAGCACCCGGAATGCGGCCAGCCGTTCCAGAAACGCGCGATGGATCGCGCCTGCGTCTTTCAGCGCCTTTGTCCGCTTTGCCAGTTCCGTACCGCGCAGCAATTTCTCCGCCGTCGCTTTCGGGGCCTTGTCGATCAGCGCTTCCATCCGGGTGCGTGCTTCGTCCCACTCTGCTTCCAGCGGACGGATGATGACCGGCTCGACAATCTGCATGATCTTGGCCCGGTCGGTATAGTGCGCGCCCAATTGACTGCGTTTTGCGGGGTCGAGACCGCGCTCGAACAAGGTGCCGAGGATCGAGGGATCGACCTCTGACCAGTCGAGATGGGCAGCGGTCAGCAGATTGTCGATATCCGCCTGTTTCAGCGGCAGCGCCTCGTCGGAGTCAAACAGCCCGCCATTGAACCAGTCAATCTTGGTGAAGCCGATACTGCCGCCGGGCTCAGCCATCGCGCGGAACAGCTGGCTGGCATTTTCGGCAAAACGGTCGGGATTAGAGCCGCTCGCTTCCAGCATTTTGGTAAACATATGATCGGGGAGCAGATCGACATCCTCGGCAAACATGCAGAAGACCAGCCGGTTGACGAAATGCGCGACCTCATGCGGCAAATGGCCCCGGTCGCGCAGGCGCTGGGCCAGCTCGGCAAATTCGCGCGCCGCAAGCTCGGTCAGCATCTGCCGGGTCTTGCTCGGTTTCAGTTCCTCCGGATCGGTGAAGCATTTTTTCAGCAGATCGCGCGTTGCCGCATCGGCCAGTTCGTCAATCGCAAATTCGTGCACTTCCTGCACCGTATTGGTCCAGTTGGTGTGGATGCGGAACCGGTCCATGTCCGAGACGATCAGCAGCGGCGGGTTTTCCAGCGCGATGGCATATTGCTGCAGCTGGGTGAAGGCCGTGTCCAGATCCTTGCGCTTGCCCTTATATTCCCAGCCGAAACAGCCCTTGCGCCAAACGTCGGCCCAGCCACCTCCCCCGCCGGTTTTTGATGCGCCTTTTTCAAAGGTGAACCAGTCGCCCTTGGGATCGGCGGTGGCGGGATCGGCGACGCCCAGCAACGCGCATAAGTCATTGAAATGGCTTTGCGCGGCAGCGCTTTCCTTCAGCTCGCTGCTGCGCCATTTCGAGATAAATTCATGCGGTGTCATCAATCGGCAGCTTAACCAGAGTTGATCAGCCAAGTCGATTATTATCGGAGGGACAGGCCGAATTGCGCAATCACGGGCCGCCTCTTTGCGACTCTGGCTCCCTGGATCAGTCGTTGCCGCTGGTTTGCCCACAATTCCAGTAGCGTCCCGCCCCCGATTGTGCGACGCTTCCCCATCTTGAACAGCCCCGAACCCGCCCCCCTGCACCTGACCCTGCCCAATCGCCTGTCCTACGGGCTCGGCGGCGCGGTTTATGCGGTCATGGAAGCGGCCTATATCATGTTCGTCCTGCTGTTCTACACGCAGGTGCTGGGGCTGAGCGGGACGGCGACGGGTATTGTCCTGTCGCTCAGCCTGGTCTGGGATGCGGTGTCGGATCCGATGGTCGGCAGCTGGTCCGACCGCTTCAAGAGCCGCTGGGGGCGGCGGCATCCGTTCATGATCTACAGCACCGTGCCGTTGGGCCTTGGTTTTGTCGCGCTGTTCACGCCGCCCGGTCTTGTTCTGGGCAACCAGCTATGGGTAGCGGGGTGGCTGCTGGCCTGTTCGATCTGGATCCGCACCGCATTGACCTTTTTCTCGATCCCGCATTATGCTCTGGTCGCGGAACTCACCCAGGATTATCACGAGCGCAGCGCGCTGATGGGGCAGCGGACCGCCTTCCTGTTTCTGACCACGCTGCTGCTGCCGTCCACCTGCCTCTATTTCCTGTTTGACGAAGGGGCCGGCGGCGATGGCCGCTTTGTTGCCAGCAATTATGTGACCTACGGGTGGCTGTCGGCGCTGATCGTCTGGATCACCGCCGCGGCCTGTATCGCCGGAACCTGGAAATATGTCCGCCATAGCCGGATTGACCCTGCGCGCCAGCCCTCGACGCCGGGATTCGTTGGCCTGTGGCGCGATTTCCTGTCCACCTTCCGCAACCGCAATTTCCGCAACCTGCTCGCCTATGATCTGGGCGCGACCGCCTCCTACGGCATCACGGTGGCGCTCAACATCATCTTCTGGACCTATTTCTGGGAATTGCCCGCGACCGAGACCGGTCTGGTGCTGGGCATTTCGGTGCTGATCGCGGTGCCGATCGCGATTCTCTTCCTCAAGACGGTCGGCCGGCGGATGCCGAAGCACGACATCGTCAAATGGGCGGTGGTGGTGATGCTGCTCGACCTGACCTGGCCCTATCTGCTGCGCTGGTTTGCCCTGATCCCGGACAATGGCGATCCGGTGATCTTTGCCATCCTGATCATTCAGAACGCGGTGTTCATGAGCTTCTTCATCCTGCGGATCGTCGCGATCGCTTCGCTGACCGCCGATCTGACCGACGAGCATGAAGCCGACACGGGCCTGCGGCAGGAGGGCGGCTTCTATGCCGTGCTCCAGTTCACGTCCAAGCTGGGCGGGGCCGTCGGACCGCTCTATGGCGGCTTCGCGCTCGATCTGGTCGGGCTGCAAGAGGGCATGCGG
>CAWUKF010000283.1:0-3355 GCA_963922745.1 uncultured Sphingomonadales bacterium | reverse complement strand
GACTGTGCAGATACCAGTCGTCCCGGAAATCGTGGCTTTCTCCGAATATGGGAAATAGCATCAGGCGCAGCGCGCTCATATAGAACCACGGCACTAGAATGAACAGGGGACCCGTGACCAGAGCGCTCGGCGCTGCTGGTGTGCGGCGCAGCAGCGGCAGGATCAGGATGAGCGCCAGCGTATAAAGGATGAGATAGGCGACAAACCACATATGGTTATAGGTGGGAGTGATCAGGCAGCCGTTGGCGTCGCACCAGTGGCCCGAGCCGGTGACATATTTGATGTAGAAATTGTCGAGCCAGTTTGCATGATCGGGCCCAAGACCGTTCGCCGCCTTCAACGCCTCGACTATCTCGAAATAGGATTGCGGCGGAACGATCACGAACATCGCCAGCAGCAACGGCGGCCACAGCCGGCGCATGCGGTTGGTGAAAAACGTCCGCACGCTCATCTTGTCTGCCATGAAACGGGTGGCAGCGCCCGCGATCAGGAACAGCAAGGTCAGGCGCCAAGGACTGGTCAGCATCATCAGCGGTTCGATCGCATCGCTGGCGAAACGGGATTTCACGTGCCAGTCCCAGCTGACGTAAAACATCCCGCAATGATAGAATATCAGCAGGCCAAATGCGATAATGCGGAGCCAGTCGAGGTCGTAGCGGCGTTCGGTCATGGCGGGCTATGTCTCCTTGTTGCCCGGGTTCTTGCGCCGCCGCAGCCGCCGGGCTACACTTGTGACGCGCAAGGCGTGCAGCGGGGGCGAACGGGAATGGCGCGGTGACAGAAGGCGGCAAAATAGGGGCGAGCGGCTGGACCCGGGCCGAATGGCGTCCCTGGCTGGTGCTGTTGCTCGGCGGTTTGGCGCTGACCTTCGTCAACGCGACTTCGGAAATCATCGAGGGAGTTAGCCATCACTGGATCGAACCGGTCTTGTGGGAGGGGACCAGCGTCATCATCATTGCCGCGCTGGCCCCGCTGGTCGGCCATGCCGTGCGCAGATGGCCACCGCGGGCGGGCAATCTTCCCGCCTTTGCCATCATCCATTTCGGCCTGACCATCCCCTTTGCCCTGGTCCATATATTCTTTATCTTTGTCACCCGGGAGATGGCCTACAAGCTGTTCGATGCCCGCTATGGCTTCTTCGATGACGGCGTCGCGATCACCTTGCTCTATGAATGGCGCAAAGATGTCCTGGTCTATGCCGCGATTGCCGCAATTTACTGGATCTTCCGCTATATTGACGAGCGCGAGCGGGCTGCCGCATCGTCGCCGGCGGACGACCGGATCAAATTGCAGGACGGCGGTGCTGCGGTGTTTCTTGCGCCCGACGACATCAGCCATGTCGAGGCCGCCGGCAATTATGTCGAGTTTCATACCGCGCACAGATCACATCTGGTTCGCGGAACGCTGGCGTCCTGGGAAGAACGGCTGCTCGCGCGCGGCTTTGTGCGAGTGCATCGCTCGCGGCTGGTCAACCGCAGCAAGGTTGCCGCGCTAAAGCCGACGCGATCGGGTGACTTTGAAATATCGCTGCTGGACGGTACGACCATCGCAGGCAGCCGACGGTATCGCGCGCAGCTTGCATAGGGCAATTCCGCCTAGTCGTTACCAGACTTTGCATTCACCCAGACAGCTCGTCGGCGTTATCGTGACAGTCACGTCGTTGGCATATTCAAGACAAGTGCGTCATTTGCTTTTAGTTAGATATCGATCTATATGGTTCGATATCTAACTAAAAGGAGATTCAGAGATGGTCAGTCGCAGGACGATTTTGGGGGCTGGCATGGGCGGGCTCATGCTGGTCGGAGCGGGCGGGGTCTGGCGGGTGACGCGGTTGCCGGATACCGCTTATAAGCCGTGGGATCTGGATGCGGACAGCAGACCGAAGGATATCCGGCTGGATGCCTGTCGTCATGCGATTCTTGCTCCCAATCCGCACAACCGGCAGCCGTGGGTCATTCGTCTGGTTGGCGACGACGCAGCTGAAATCACTTGCGATCTCGACAAGAGGCTGCCGGAAACCGATCCGTTTGATCGCCAGATTACAATCGGTTTCGGTACGTTTCTGGAGCTTGCTCGTATCGCGGCAGCGGAGCGCGGCTTTGCTTTGGAAACCGAGCTTTTCCCGGATGGCGAGGCGCAACCCCGGCTTGACAAACGTCCCGTGGCCCGGTTGAAATTCAACAAAAGCGAAGAGTCCGACAGCGACTTGCTGTTTTCCGCCATCACCCAGCGCCGGTCGAACAAGGAGGTCTATGATCTGTCCAGAAAAATCAGGGACATCCAGTTGGAGACCGTCGCGATCGATGGCGGTTCATGGTCCGCTGATCCGGATTTCATCGGTAGGATGCGCACGGAAATTCTCGGGGCAATCGAGATCGAAATGCTGACGAAACACACCAATATGGAGAGCGTCGCACTGATGCGGATCGGATATGACGAGATCGACGCCAATCCCGACGGTATTGACCTCGGCGGACCGATGATCGAGGCAGGCAAGCTGGCCGGGCAAATCGATCGCGAGCAACTGGCCGATCCCGACAGCCGGGCGTCGCAAATCGGACGGGAACAGCTCGCGGAAACCTGTGGCTCGATCCCGTCGCTTTTCTGGATCACAACTCCGACAAATACCCGCGCCGACCAGATCGAAGCCGGGCGCCAATATGTCCGCGCCAATTTGCATGCGACCAAATTGGGTCTCTCTATGCACCCGATGAGTCAGACCCTGCAGGAATATGAGGAAGTGGCGCCGCACTATGCTGCGGTTCACGATCTTCTGGGTGCGCAGGATGGCGAACGGGTCCAGATGCTGGCCCGCGTCGGCTATGGACCGATGATCGGCCCCAGCCCTCGCTGGCCGCTTGAGAAACATCTGACGTGACAGACGATGATCCCCTGGCTTTTGAGGTCTTCAACGAGATTGGTATCATCAATCAGCTCACCACTGCGGCCTTCGCCGCCGTATTGCCTAAGGGGATGACCATTGCGCAGTTTACCGTGCTCAATCATTTCGTGCGGCTGGAGCTGGAGGCGCAATCCCCGGCAAAATTGGCAAGCGCGTTCCAGATCACCCGGCCAACCATGACCAGCACGCTGGCGCGGATGGAGAAAGCCGGGCTGGTGACGATCAAGGCCGACCCGGCGGATGGGCGGGGGAAGCTGGTTTCACTCACCGCCGGGGGAAGAGAGATGCGCACCGAATGCCTGCGGTGCTTGGCAGGACCGATGGCTGAGGCGCAGGCGGTGTTGCCCGAGGCGGTGCTGAAACAACTTCTGCCTCTGCTCAGGGACGTGCGGGAGAAACTCGACAGGCTGCGCGATTAGGCTTCCGATTTGATCGCGAAGCGGATAGTCAATA
>CAWUKF010000282.1:0-3359 GCA_963922745.1 uncultured Sphingomonadales bacterium | reverse complement strand
CGCGTGGAATTGAGAATGTCACCCCGACCAGTGATCGAACCGGCCGTGCGACCAATAGGGTCAGCCCCCAGGGTGCCGCCGAGCGTGCCGCCCAATCCTCCACTGCCGCCGAGCAGTTGTGCCGAGGCCGGTGTCGCGGTGATCAATGCTATAACGAGCGTGCTTGCGATAAGATTTTTCATAGTCTTTCTCCTTGCAGGACGATGATATTTTCGTCGTCTGCCAGGAGAACGATGTGGCCTTTCCGTTTAATCCATGAACCACCAAATATTATGCGATAATCAGCGAAGGCCGCACTTTTCGCAGACCAGACCATGGCCATAGACCTTGTCGACACCCTTTTTACCCAGGTCTTTTGCCTCGCGGATCAATCCCGTCACAGCGGGTTCGATCCGGTCGATATTGATTGCCGGATAGTGGGACAGAAGGCGAGCGGCGACGAGCGGTACAGCAAAGGACGTTCCGCGCAGTGTAACCAGTTTTCCGTCAGGGGAAGCGCCCTTGATCCCCGCACCCGGGGCGGCAAAGTCAACCGGCGTTGCTGTCCCCGCTTCCGGCAGGGCACGCTTCTGCTGATCGACTCCGGTCACTCCAATCACCCCTTTGTAGGTCGCGGGGAAACGCGGCGGGGCGACCGGGCCGTCATTGCCCACCGCGGCGACAATCAGCATGCCTTGCCCCTGAGCGGATTTGATGGCGCGCGACAGCAGGCCGTTATCGGGGCCGACCAAACTGATGGCGACAACCGGAACCCGCCGCTGCGCCATCCAGCCAAGCGCCCGGGCAATAGCGGTAGCGTTACCGCCTGCCGGATCGCTGCCATATATATCGGCGGCCAGAAGACCACTCGCACCGGTCTGAACGCTGCCAGAGATTAGCGACGCGATCGCAGTGCCATGGCCGCTCGCCATTGGCGCGCCCTTGGCAAACCCACGCTGCTCGACCGGCATTACAATCGCGCTGTGTCGGGCAATGCCACCGTCGATCAACCCAATGGCGCGCGATTGCACCGCGCCATTCGCCAAAAGCGCCGCTTTGGCCGCAAGCGGAGTGTAGCCGCTGGTAAAGTAAATGTTGTCGGCACTGATTTCAGCTTCACCGGCCAGTTTTTGCAACCGCTTCTGCTCCGACTTGAGCGGTTCATCCGGACGCGTGGCGAATTTTACATAGCTGAGTCCAAGGCCCTCAATTTCGCTGTGTTCCAAAATTCGGAAGCCAGCTTGCTCCGCCTTTTCGAGCGATGCTCGGGAGATGCCCGTGGCAATCAGGACCCCGCGAACAGCTGCCTCCCCGTTGCGATCCCGCTCCACATAATCACGATTCTGCCTCACAAACCGATTGAGCCGATCCAGCCGGAGACGCTCCAACACGCCCCTGAGTTCTGATCTGCTCAAACGATCCAGAACGTGGAAATCCAGCATCCCGCTAACCGGATCTATCAACGGATCGGCCAAATCGCCCAGTCCCTGATCAGGAAGCGGAAGACCAGGACCGACGCCTGGCAATGCCAGTTGCGGCAAGGCAGCGGCAGGCGCGACCAGGAGCAGCGCCGCGGCGATCCATTTGATCATGATTTTCATCTCTGGCTCCTTTTGTACCGGGACCGGTTCGGCAATCGCAAGTGGATTGCATTTATTTCGCATTCGTGGATTAAACGAGCCGCACGCGTCGTTTCATCCATAGACAAGATTAAAGGATATCCGCACTGAATGGCCTTTGAACAGGATTTGCTGGAGTTACTCCCGCGATTGCGGCGCTTTGCCCGCAGCCTGACGCGCGATATCAATGATGCAGATGACCTGTGTCAGATGGCCCTGGAACGCGCCCTGAACAAGCGCGAGCAGTGGCAGGCAGGAACGAGACTGGATAGCTGGATGTATAGAATTACCCGAAATATTTGGATCGATACGGTGCGCGCCGCCGGTCGCCGCGAACATGTCGCAAATGACGAAGATGCGATGGCGAATGTTGCTGGCGACGACCATCGCCGCATGGAAAGCCGGATGGAACTCCAGGATGTCGATCGTGCCATGGACCGCCTACCGGTCGAGCAGCGCGAAGCCGTCTCGCTCGTTTTGGTCGAGGGCTTTGCCTACAAGGAAGCTGCTGCCCTGCTGGAAATCCCGATCGGCACCCTGACCTCCCGCCTTGTGCGCGGCCGCGAGGCCCTGCAGCGGGAACTGGGAGAAGCCGCATGACCTTCGACCAAGAAATGATCATGGCCTATGTCGACGGCGAATGTGATGCGGTGACGGCCAAACGTATCGAGAAAGCGATGGGAACCGATGGCGCGCTGGCCGAGCAGATTGGCCGGGAGCGTGCACTGCGGGACAAATTGGCAGCCCATTACGCCCCCGTGGCGAACGAGGCGGTTCCGGATCGGCTGACGGCGATGCTGGCCACTGCTGCGGCGGCGCCCAATGTGGACAACAGCTTCGCAGCGCGGAAAGCCGGTCAGCAACAGGCAAAGCAGCGTCGCCACATCGGCATCGCCCAATGGGGCGCGATGGCGGCGACATTGGCGCTCGGCATCGTTGTCGGTCAATACGGCCTGAATGGCAGCTCGGATGCACCTTTCACGCAACAGGGCAACGCGCTTATTGCCAGCGGAACACTGGAACACGCGCTGGACAAGCAACTTGCGTCGGCACAGGCGGATGACAGCGCCTTTCGTATCGGGCTGACTTTCCGCACCAAGAGCGGCACGATCTGCCGCAGCTTCAGCGGCGAGGCCGTCTCCGGTATTGGTTGCCGTGAAGGTCGGGATTGGAAGATGGTCAGCACCTTGCCCGGGGGCGAGCAGAACGATTATCGCCAGGCTTCCAGCAGTGCGATCAATGCGGTCGCCGCCGAGCTGATGGCGAACGGACCAATGGATGCCGATACCGAACGAAAAGCCCTGGAATCAAACTGGAAATAGGCGCGTTCTCTGTGAACGGCACAGGACCAGATATTTGTCGCAGACACAAAAAAGGGCGGGATTTTACCCCGCCCCGTTCTTAAGCCGGCAGTGAGTCTAACTACCGATCGTCACCCGGCCCACCACATAATTGCGCTCCCGCATTTCCTTGACATAATCCTTGTCGGCATCGACCAGTTCATGTTCATATTCTTCCCAGGCATCGCGCGTGTCCTCTTTATCAGTCGCCCGGCGCAAGTCGCTCTTCAGCTCCTTGTCGGCCTCCAGAACATCGGCAAGATAATTGTACCAGAATTTGTTGTAGACCCCGGCAATCGGCTCGCTACGCACCACGACATGGCTCTCGGCATCGACATGAGCGATCGCGGGTGCTGCCGCGATGCCCGCGACTCCAAGACATAGAAAAATCGGTAATTTACGCATTGTCAGGTCTCCTTCA
>CAWUKF010000281.1:0-3384 GCA_963922745.1 uncultured Sphingomonadales bacterium | reverse complement strand
GAACACTTTGCCGCCGAACGGCGGCGCGAACCAGCGCGCACGCACGAACCGCGACAGCTTCATCTTGACCTCTTCGCGCGCTTCTTTCGACACCGTCTGTTCGACCGCTCCGCCCTTGCGACCCAGCGCCATCCAGGCGATCGGTTCGGCCCAGAATTTGGAAAAGCGCGACAGCGGACGCGCATCTGGGTCGAGCAGCTTGTCGACATCGGCGGTCTCCAGCCACAGGTCGGTGAGCGGATCGAGCGACTGGCCCGAAAGGATGGCCTGCGACAGAAATATGCCGTTGATGCCACCGGCGCTCGCCCCGGCGATGATATCCGGCAGCACCCTCAGCCGCGTCCCGGTTTCCCGCTCCAGCCATTCCAATATGTCGTAATAGATCCCGCGGCTGCACTGGTCGACCCGCGCACCGTCATGAAAATCCCGGCTTGCCTGCGCCAGTTTCCAGATTTCCTTGGTGATCCCGTGCATGTAGATGGCGAGACTGACCCCGCCATAGCAGATCAAGGCCAGTCTGAGTTCTTTCTGCCGCATGGTCTTTTAACTACAGGATGGGAGTGAGGGTGCAAGCTGGAATGCGCCCGGGAGGCATGCGCTGCATCTAGAGCAGCTCTTCAATGAACAGGGAGGTCAGCATCGACTGGCTTGTCACCCCGGCCTTGGCATAAATCTGGCTCAGCTGCGACCGTACCGTGCCGGGGGCGGTGTTCCGCAACAGCGCGATCTCGCTGACCGTACAGCCCTTGATCGCAAACAGGGCAACTTCCGATTCCCCGGCTGACAATCGCCATTCGGCAAAACGCAGTTCGAGGACTTCCGCCAGCGCTCCCCTGGCGACCGCCAGCGCGCCTTCGCGTCGTTGCGCTTCTGCCATCAATCGACGCGTGTGCCTCGCTCCCATCACCACGCCGGCGACCAGGGCCAGCGCGACCAGGCATTCCAGAATGACGGAAAAACCGATGCCCGCACCGACCTGCAGAATGATCTCGTCGATACTGTCCACCAAAAAGAAGATGGCGGCCACGGCCTGCAGCGCCACGATTGCTAACGCCACGATCAGCTCTCGGTTGGGCCCGGCTGGTTTGGAATTTGTCGCCATGGATTCGATAGCACTTTCGCTTAGCTCGCACGCTTTAAGCGCCTGCTTATAGGGAAGATGCCGCCGGCGCACTAGTTTCCATGGCAGTGGACCGAAGCGGCCATCCTACTCAAGGCGGAAAAATTTCATGACGACATCACAAGCGAACGACCTCAGCAAGGTCCCGGCGATCACGCTGGGTTTCTGGATTATCAAGATCCTGGCAACGACCTTTGGCGAGACTGCAGGCGACATGGTCAGCATGTCGCTCAATCTGGGCTATCTGGTAGGAACCGCCATCTTTGCGACGCTGCTGGCAATTCTGGTCCTGTGGCAGATCCGTGCGTCAAAATTTCATCCGGCGCTCTACTGGGCGACGATTATCGCGTCGACGACTGCGGGAACGACGATGGCCGATTATGCGACCCGGTCACTGGGTATAGGCTATCCGGGCGGATCCCTGCTGCTGCTGGGCCTTGTGCTGATATCGCTGTTCACATGGTATCGCGCGCTGGGATCGATCTCGGTCGCATCGGTGCACGAACCGCGCGCAGAAATCTATTATTGGCTGACCATCACCTTTTCGCAGACCCTCGGCACTGCTCTTGGCGACTGGGTCGCGGACGGATCGCTTGGCTATCTGGGCGCAGCGGTTATCTTTAGCGCCGCGTTGGCTCTGGTCGCGCTGGCTTACTATCGTACCAGCATCAGCCGGGCATATCTGTTCTGGATGGCTTTCGTTCTGACCCGTCCGCTTGGTGCGGTCGTCGGCGATTTTCTGGACAAGCCGCTCGCCCAAGGCGGCCTGGAACTCAGTCGCACGGGAGCTTCGCTCGTTCTGGGCATAGCGATTATATCACTGGTCTGGATATTGCCGCAAAGAGCAGGAGCCAGCGATCACGCGCGCTAGAGCGTCTGCTTCGCTGCCCATCAGCCGCGCGCCCGCCTTCGCAAAACCCGCTTTCCTACACGCGCTTAGTTCTGCTATGGAAAGGCCATGAGCGCAGCTCGCATCTCCCAAAGCCCTTCAGAATATAGCGGCTCAGGCGCGACCATGAGCTAATTTCACTTTCTCTCTTAGGGGGTGTGACCCGTGTGACCCTGTTTTAATTTTCGACGCAAAATTGCTGGCGTTCCGCATTTGTTCTGTTAGATAAATTCCATGGCCAAACCGAAAAGAAAATATGTCTGTCAGAATTGCGGCTCGATCGCGCATCGCTGGGAAGGGCAGTGTACGGACTGCGGCGAATGGAATACGCTGGTCGAGGAGGCGGGCGAGACTGTCTTTGCATCGAAGCATAATCTGCAGAGCGGCGGCCGCGAAGTGCGTCTGGTCGGGCTGGACAGCGAAATTGCGCTGCCCGAACGGAAAAAGACCGGCCTTGCCGAATTTGATCGCGCCGTTGGCGGTGGACTGGTGGCTGGTTCCGCAACCCTGATGGGTGGCGATCCCGGGATCGGCAAATCGACTCTGCTCTTGCAGGTCTCGGCGCGGCTGGCGGAGGCGGGCCTGTCGGTGGCCTATATCTCGGGCGAGGAAGCAGCGGATCAGGTCCGGCTCAGGGCGCGGCGACTGGGATTGGGCAAGGCACCGGTAAAACTGGCTTCGGCGACCTCGGTCCGCGATATTTTGACGACTCTGGGCCGCGATGCCCCGGATTTTGTCGTGATCGATTCGATCCAGACCATGCACAGCGATCTCATCGAAGGGGCGCCGGGGACGGTCAGCCAGGTGCGGGCATCGGCGCAGGAAATCATCAAATTCGCCAAGGAACATGGCACGATGGTGATGTTGGTCGGCCATGTCACCAAGGACGGCAATATCGCCGGGCCGCGGGTGCTCGAACATATGGTCGACACGGTGATGAGCTTCGAGGGCGAGCGCAGCCATCAATATCGCATCCTGCGCGCAATCAAGAACCGCTTTGGCGGGACGGACGAAATCGGCGTCTTTGCGATGGAGGAAGCCGGGCTGACCGAAGTCTCCAATCCTTCGGCCCTGTTCCTGACCGACCGCAGCGAGGAAGTCACCGGGGCCACCGTATTTCCGGCGCTGGAAGGCACGAGGCCGGTCCTGGTCGAGATTCAGGCTTTGACCGTAAGATTGGCGAGCGGGGCGACCCCGCGTCGTTCTGTGGTCGGCTGGGACAGCGCCCGGCTGGCGATGATTCTGGCTGTGCTCGAAGCGCGCTGCGGTCTCAGCTTCTCTGGGGCGGAAGTTTATCTCAACGTCGCCGGCGGCTATCGGCTGACCGATCCTGCTGCCGATCTGGCAGTCGCGGCGGCGCTGATCTCGGCTCATG
>CAWUKF010000280.1:0-3396 GCA_963922745.1 uncultured Sphingomonadales bacterium | reverse complement strand
GTCTCGACATCGACCATCGCCATGTTGCAGCGCTGGCGGAACAGTCCGTCCTCGTCATAGACATAGGCGACCCCACCCGACATGCCGGCGGCGAAATTGCGACCGGTCTTACCAAGCACGGCGACAACGCCGCCCGTCATATATTCGCAGCCATGATCGCCGGTGCCCTCGACGACCGCGACCGCGCCGCTGTTGCGAACGGCAAAGCGCTCGCCGGCGACGCCGTTGAAATAGGCTTCACCGGCCACCGCGCCATAGAGCACGGTATTGCCGACGATGATATTCTCGGTCGGGTTGCGGTCGACATGGGCCGGCTGCTTGACCACCACCCGGCCTCCGGACAGGCCCTTGCCGACATAGTCATTGGCATCGCCGGTCAGCTCCGCGCTGATCCCGTGCGCCAGAAAGGCACCAAAGCTCTGGCCGGCAACGCCGTCAAAAACCAGCTGGATGGTGTTGGCGGGCAGGCCTTCATGGCCATAGATTTTCGCCACCTCGCCCGACAGCATCGCGCCGACGGTGCGGTTGACGTTCTTGATCTTGTGCTCGATCTTGACGGTCTGGCCGTGCTCCAGTGCCGGGGCTGCCGCCACGATCAGCTCCTTGTCGAGCGCGGCGTCGAGCCCGTGATCCTGACTCATCGTCTGGAACAGCGTCTCGCCTTCCGGCAGCACGACATTGTGCAGCAGGCGCGACAGGTCGACCCCTTCCGCTTTCCAGTGTCGCAGCGCCCGGTTCATGTTGATCCGGTCGACCCGGCCGACCATTTCCTCGACAGTGCGGAAGCCCATCTCCGCCATGATCTGGCGCAGTTCCTCGGCGACGAAGAAGAAATAGTTGATCACATATTCCGGCTGTCCGGTGAATTTCTTGCGCAGTTCGGGATTCTGGGTCGCAACGCCAACCGGACAGGTGTTGAGATGACACTTGCGCATCATGATGCAGCCCGCGGCGATCAGCGGCGCCGTTGCAAAGCCGAATTCATCCGCGCCCAGCAAAGCCCCGATCGCTACATCGCGCCCGGTGCGCAGGCCGCCGTCGACCTGCACCGATATTCTCGACCGCAGTCCGTTGAGCAGCAGCGTCTGCTGCGTCTCGGCCAGGCCGATTTCCCAAGGCGAACCGGCGTGGGTCAGCGAGGTGAGGGGGGAAGCCCCGGTGCCGCCGTCATAGCCGGAAATGGTCAGATGGTCGGCGCGCGCCTTCGAGACGCCTGCAGCCACCGTTCCGACGCCCACTTCGGAGACCAGCTTCACCGAAATCCGCGCGCTGGTGTTCACATTCTTCAGATCGTGGATCAGCTGCGCCAGATCCTCGATTGAATAGATGTCATGGTGCGGTGGCGGCGAGATCAGGCCGACGCCGGGCGTCGAGTGACGCACTTTGCCGATATTCTTGTCGACCTTGCTGCCCGGCAGCTGTCCGCCTTCGCCAGGCTTGGCACCTTGTGCCATCTTGATCTGGATATCGTCGGCATTGACCAGATATTCCGCGGTCACACCAAAGCGCCCGCTGGCCACCTGCTTGATCGCCGAGCGCATGGAATCGCCATTGGCCATCGGGACAAAACGATCAGGTTCCTCGCCGCCTTCGCCGGTGTTGGACTTGCCGCCGATCCGGTTCATAGCAATCGCCAGGGTGGTGTGCGCCTCCCGGCTGATCGAGCCGAAGCTCATCGCACCGGTGGCAAAGCGTTTCACGATCTCGCTGGCCGGCTCCACCTCATCGATATCCAGCGGATCGTTCGCCTTGGTCAGATCCATCAGTCCGCGGATGGTCAGCAGCCGTTCGCTCTGCTCGTTGATCGACTGGGCGAATTCAGCGTAATTTTTCGGATCATTGCCGCGCACCGCATGCTGCAGATTGGCAACATTGGCGGGTGTCCAGGCATGTTCCTCGCCGCGCAGCCGGTAGCCATAGATACCGCCGGCATCGAGCATGTTGCGATAGATCGGATTGTTGCCATAGGCCTCGCTGTGCCGGTCGACGGTTTCCTTGGCAATCTCGTCAAGCCCTGCGCCCTCGATCATCGTCGCCGTGCCGGTAAAATATTGCTCGATAAAGTCGGTCGACAAGCCGACCGCGTCGAAAATCTGTGCGCCGCAATAGCTCTGGTAGGTCGAGATGCCCATTTTCGACATGACCTTCAAAATGCCCTTGCCGATCGCCTTGATATAGTTCTGTTCGACCTGCTCTGCGGTCAGCGGCAGTTCCCGGCGCACGCGGATTTCCTCGAGCGTTTCGAACGCCAGATAGGGGTTCACCGCCTCCGCGCCATAGCCGGCCAGCACGCAGAAATGATGCACTTCGCGCGCTTCGCCGGTCTCGACGACCAGACCGGTCTGCATCCGGAGGCCCTGGCGGACGAGATGATGGTGGACAGCCGCGGTCGCCAGCAGCGATGGCATGGCAATGCGGTCCGGCCCCTTGGCACGGTCGGAAAGGATCAGGATATTACGGTCGGCCAGCACCGCTTCGGTCGCGGCCCAGCACATTTCCTTTAGTGCCATTTTCAGGCCCGCTGCGCCGCTTTCCGCAGCCCAGGTGATGTCGATGGTTTCAGTCCGGAAGGCCCCGTCCAGCGCCTCCTCGACCGAACGGATCTTGAGCAGGTCGGCATTGGTCAGCACTGGCTGGTCGACTTCCAGCCGCTTGTGCGTGCCGGCATCATGGCCGAGCAGATTGGGCCGCGGGCCGATCATCGAGACCAGTGACATCACAAGTTCCTCGCGGATCGGGTCGATCGGCGGGTTGGTCACCTGGGCAAAATTCTGCTTGAAATAGTCGTAGAGCAGCCGGGGTCTGCCGGACAGAACCGCGATCGGCGTATCGGTGCCCATCGACCCGATCGGGTCCTGGCCATCGGTCGCCATCGGCTCGAGAAATTTGGTGACATCTTCCTGGGTGAAACCGAAAGCCTGCTGCCGATCGAGCAGCGATGCCGGGGTTTCGCCCTCGTTGAGGTTCGGCACGTCAACATCTTCAAGATCGTCGAGATCTTCTAGGTCCAGATCCTTCAGATTATATTGTGTCGAATCCAGCCATTTCGCATAGGGCTTTGCCTTGGCGAGATCGGTCTTGATCTCCTCATCCTCGATGATCCGGCCCTGTTCCATGTCGATCAGCAGCATCTTGCCCGGCTGCAGCCGCCATTTGCGGACGATATTGTCCTCCTTGACCGGCAGCACGCCGGATTCCGATGCCATGATCACATGGCCGTCGTCGGTGACGCAAAAGCGGGCAGGGCGCAGACCATTGCGGTCGAGCGTCGCACCCACCTGCCGGCCGTCGGTGAAGGCGACTGCTGCGGGGCCGTCCCATGGTTCCATCAGCGCCGCGTGATATTCGTAAAAGGCTCGCCGGTGCGCGTCCATCAGCGGATCGCCGGCCCAGGCT
>CAWUKF010000279.1:0-3433 GCA_963922745.1 uncultured Sphingomonadales bacterium | reverse complement strand
GACGGCGGGCACAGCCATCAGCGCCCCTGCCGAGAGCATCGGCGGCAGCGCCGGCAGCGGCAGCGGGAGAAAGGCGAGCGCCGAGACGATGATCGCGCCCCAGCCGATATATTCACGATATTTTTTCATAGGGAATCCGATATCACGACTGGCCGGCTTTGCCATCCCGTCTCGGCAGTTTCTGACTCGGGCATCTGTCCTACATCCATGCCTTGTGCTATGCAGCCCGTCATGAAAACCTTGCTCGCCATTTCGTCCAACCTTCTGGAAAAAAGCCAAAATGCATATTTTTGGGAGCAGTCGGGATTTTCCTTTTTAACCCTGTAAACTTTGTCAAGAAAAGGTCGGTGTCAGCATGAAATCCGTTCGCATCATCTTCGCCGCCGCCGCCGTCTGGGGCTTCATCGCGGTCGTCCCCGGCCTGTTCGGCGATGCCGGGCCGCGACCGGAATATTATTACGGCTTCCTGGGGCTGGCGCTGGTGTTCCAGCTGATCTTCGTGATGATCGCGCTCGATCCGGCCCGCTTCGCTCCGCTGATCCCGATCGCGGTGCTGGAAAAGCTGGCCTTCTTCCTGCCGGTCAGCCTGCTATACGCGCAGGGCCGGGTGGCGATGGGGCCGGTATTCGTCGGCGGCATGGTCGACGGCCTGCTGATGCTGCTGTTCCTGCTTGCCTGGTATCTGTCGCGCAATCCGGGGCAGGGCGCCTAGCACCAGTTGCGGCGATAGCCCTGCCAGCGCTCGGCCAGGCCCTCGGCAACCAATATCTCGCCAAGGCTTTCGCCGCCCCGGGTTATGATCCTCAGGTCCCGGCCATATTGGTCCTGGTCGCGGTCGATCGACTGCAGCGCGAAATTGCCCTCGTTGAGCAAGGCCTGCAGACGAACCTTGGCCTTCTGGCCCAGCCGCTCCTCATAAGCGCAGCCGGGTTTTGATATTTCCGGCGTGTTGATATCGGCGATGCGGATCTTGCGGCCCTCGAACCAGATGGTGTCACCGTCGACGACGCAGGTATAGCGAGCGGGGCCAAAGCAGATACCAAAGCTCCCGTGAAGCGGATCGCCGGCAACCGCGGCGCTGGTGCTCGGGCCGCTGCCGCTCAGGAAGATCGCCAGGAACAGCGCTGTGCTCATCGCCAGCGTGATCGCGATGAAGGTGGGCCAGCGGATTGCATCGCGCTGGCGGCGCGGCGGAAAAGAGGTGACCGGCTTGTTCACCAGCCGAAAATAAGCGCCAGATATTAAGAGAGGCTAAACTCCCGCAGGCCCCGATTGCAGCGAAAAAATAGAACCAATTTGAGTCTATCTCTGTCTACCGCAAGGCGAATCTTGGTGTTATGTATCACTTCATGATGAAAAAGCTGAACTTTTATGTCGCCACTTTGGCTGTTCTCGCTCTGGCCGTGCCCCAAGCGGGGGATGCGCGGACCGACAATATTCAAGCCAGCTCGATCAAGCGGATGACGCCTTCGCGCGAGGAATATCCCGATGCCGGCCAGGTATTCGGCATGGTCTGGCACGACGAAAGCTACGGTCATGCGCCGACGCTGTCCTTCATGGTGCCGGAAACCGACAATCGGCTCTGGACCATGCGCTGCGAGAAAGGAAAAAAGGGGTTGGTGCGGATTGCCAATCTGATCATCGCGACGCCGAAAGAAGTTGTGGCGGAAGATCAGTTCGGCTTCACCATCCGGGTGGATGACAAGCCTTCAATCGGCATATTGGCGCGTATGTTGCCGGCGCAGATCGAGGGCGAGGATCATTCGATGCCGCAATTCTACCTGCCGACCAGTCATTCGCTGTTTCCGGCGCTGGCGCGCGGCAATCGCGCCTTTGTCAATTTGAACGGCAACAAATTCTCGATCCATCTCAAAGGGTCCGGCGAGGCCCTGGTCAGCTTTCTGCGGGCCTGCCGCTAGCCGGATCACTGGTCATCAGGCGATCAGGGCTGCGCCGTTGTGGACGGCCGGCCCGATCGAGGCTGCCATCAGGACCGATGCAGAAACAAGGGCGGCGAAAGCGGCGGCAAGGCGGTTTGGAAACTTGGGGGACAACATGATTTGGGTTCCTCTTCGGATTGGTTAGGCGACCAGAGCGGCGGCGGAGTTGACAGCGGGGCCGATGCTGGCGCTGACAAAGACAGCGGCTGCGAACAGAGCAGCAAAGGCGGCGGCGACTTGGTTTTGAACGTTGGTGTTGGTCATTTCGAATTTCCTTTTGTTTAAACTGTTGCTTCACAAATCATTTTGCGAAGATGCCTGTAGCATTGCATGGGGCGTGCCAGTTTTAAGAAATCCCGATAATTCAGATAGTTAGTCCGATATGGCCTTCTGGCCAACATGAACCGAAACTGAATAATAGGAAACTGAACCAATATTTGGGATCGGGCATTTCCCCGCCGATCGACGAGTTGTTAATATTGCCATGCTAGTCGTCGACCATGTTCGGACCACGCCTGACCAAAGTCTTTGCCAGCCGCGCCCATGCCCTGTGGTGGTCGGCGATGGTGCTGGTCACTGCCTATTGCGTAGCCGCTGATCCGCCGGCAAAGGTTGCGCCGGCACCGGATGCCGGGCAGGCCGTCGCCGAAACAGGCACCGTCAGCAAGAAGGCCGCAGACCCCTGGGACCATGTCGGTGAGCCAGCTCAGCCAACCGCCGGGAAGGCACCGGAGGATACCTGGACCAGCCTCAGGGAAGCCGCCAAGAAGCGCGAGGAACTGCTTCCCTGATTCCGGTCGAGGGAATACGGTCCTTCGTCGAACCCGGATGTTCCGCCGACCGCAACCCCGCTAGGATCTGGCGAGGACAGGAATTGCCTTGAAGGGGGAATATCATGCGCAGATTCATTATCATGCTGGCGCTTGCCGTCTCGGCACTGGCATCGCCAGCGCTGGCGCAGGAGACGTCCGCTGCGACGACGCCGGTTCCGCCCGCTGTGGAGCAATTGCGCCATGTCATCGGCGCTTGGGATGTCGAAACCGACTTTATCGGTCCGGACGGCGCGATCCGCGCGACCGTGCCGGGGCGCTACGAATTTTCATGGGTCATGCCCGACCGGATCGTCTCGGGATGGTCCGAACTGCCCTCGCTGAACCAGAAATCGGCTCTGCTGTTCTTTCACCGGCCGACGGACCGCAAGATCGAAATGGCGTCGGTCGGACCCGATGGTCATCTGTGGCGGATGATCGGCCCCGAGGACGGCGAGACCCGCACCACCACTGATCAGACGATGGCCGACGGCAGCAGCATGATGCTGCGCTTCACCCGGCATGATGTCACGCCGGACCGGTTCCGCTCATTCATGGAAATCTCCGGTGACGGCGGCAAGACCTGGCGTCTCGGCAACCGGCAGCGCTTTGTTCGCGTCGTGGCCGCGTCCGCCAACTAGGTCGCAGCGGGACAGACGTTCCGGCCCGGGCGAGGGGCCTCAA
>CAWUKF010000278.1:0-3439 GCA_963922745.1 uncultured Sphingomonadales bacterium | reverse complement strand
GTGACGGATACCGGGATCCACACCGACCAGAATTGTCCGCCGACATGGCCGGCGCGCAGGCGCGGTATATCGGTCATCAGCGGGATCGCATCGGGCTCATCTTTTGGTAGCGGCAGTCCGGCGGTGTCGCTGGCTAGGTCGACCTTTGACAGGTCGCTGTCGAAGCGACCGCGCAATTCCCAGGCGAGGTCGTTGTGGCCGTCGATCACGGGATGGGCACTGAGCACCCGGTCCACGCGCGCGGCAATCGCCGGATCGTCGATGGCCGGTTGCGCCGCAGCCAGCGACGAGGAAGCCAGGAGGACGGCGGCCAGTGTAGCCCGCTTGCTGTCAAAATATTTCATTTCTTTTCATCCGCTGATACGAAATCGAGATGGTGACAGTCGACGCTGAAATTCGCAATGGGGAAACCGTCTTTGCGGTGATGCCGTTCACTCCTCCCGCCGCTCCGATTGCAAATGTCAGGTAAGCAGGCTCAATCGACTTGTCATCAAATCCCGTGGCGAATCTGTCATATTGCCAATGTTTCAGGCGCCCGTTCATTCCCGGGCTGGTGGTAAAGTCCACGACCAGGCGCTTGCCGGATGGATTGCGCAACCGAGATAGTCCTGCAGCTGCCAGCCCAGCGGATGGGCCTGATTGGTGGGAGTGATGTCGAGCGACGACGGCAATCTTGTCGATTCCCCGATGCTGCTTCACGGCGACGAGAAAAACGGCTGAGCCGGACGCTGCGCGTCCCCGGTGGCGGCTGCCAGAGAATCAGTCCGGAGAGGGAGGTTCGGACGGGCGAGCAGAGGCGGAAGCGCCGCGTTTTCGCTCGAGCGCCCATTCGCGCCGGCGCTGCTTCTTTTCCAGGATCTTCCGGCTTGCCTCGTCAAGCAAGACACTGTCCGCCATGACCGCGCCGCGCTGGCCGATGGGACGGTCCCTGCCGATCGTCGAATCCTGAAACGTCTGGCGTTCGGATTCGGCGTTGATTTCCGCACCGATCAGGACCGAATAGGCGGAGAGAAACAGCCACATCAGGAAGACGACGACCGCCGAGAGCGAGCCATATGTCGCGTTGTAATTGCTGACATTGGAGACGTAGAAACCGAAACCTATCGTGATTATGAGCCACAGCAGGGTCGCCACCACCGACCCCAGGGTGAGCCAGCGCCACTTGGCGGCGCGGCGGTCGGGCGCGTAGCGGAAGAACAGGCCGAAGGTGAGGCTGACCAGAAACCCGGCCGCCAGCCAGGTCACGGCCTTGAGGACAATCGCGACGGTGCTGCCGAGATAGAATTGCAGAAAGTTGCTGATATAGCTGAACAGCGATATCGAGATCAGCCCGACAATGGCAACGCCCGCCATGCCGATGGTGATCTGCGCCCCGACCCAGGTGGTTCTGAAGATATTGCGGGATTCATGTTCCTCATAGATGATGTTTAGCGCCTTCATCATGGCGTTGGCGGCCCGCATCGCGCCATAGATGGAAAAGAGCAGGGCCAGGGCCAGGCCGAAACCCTGGGCGGCCTTGTTGGTGTTGACGATCGAGAGCAACTGCTCGCGCAGGATGGTCAGGACGGCAGACGGGAGAATCGCCGAAACCTGCTCGACGCTGGCGGCAACCGTGTTGGGATCTCCCACCAGTCCGTACAGCAGAACGATTACCGCGATCAGCGGGACAAAGGCGAGAAAGGCGAAAAAGGCCACACCCGCCGCCAGCAACGGCAGATTGTGAAAGTCGTTCATTACATAGAGACGTTTCAGGATCGCCCACCATGCTCTTGGCGGAAATCTCAGGGGCGTGCGCGCGGCGGCTCCGGGCGTCCCGGCCTCGATCTCGCTCAGGCTCTCGCGTTCGTCGATCGAGGCCGTTTGCGTCAGGGGAGCGGGCTGGTCGGGAATCATTCCGCCGTTTCCGCATCCGTCTTGGCGGAGCCTTCGGTTTCGTCAGCGGACTGCATCACCTTGTCGGCTTCGCGACCCTCAGCCAGTTGCTGGTCGACGCGGGCTTCGATTTCCTGCGCTTCCTGGTTCAGCTGCTCGAGATTATCCTGATATTTTTCGTCGAAATCCTTTTCGCACGCGGTCAGGGCGAACAGCGAAAGAACCAGAAGGACGGCCCTGCGCCGCATCAATAATCCTTCCGGTAGCGGACGTTGACATTGGAACCGCCAAAGCTGCCGACCGAACTGAGCACCGAGAGCGCCGGGGTCAGGCTGATTTCCAGCTGGGTCGCGGTATAGCCGCGCGCGTCGGTGACGATTTCCACATAGACGTCATTCGATATATATTGTCCGGCGGCAATCGAGGTCCCTCGTCCCGTATCCTTGTCGGCGCCCAATATCCGCAGACGATCGATGCCCACAGAGGATTGCAGCACGCCCAGCGGATTGAGCCCGCCACCGCCACCGCGCAGGCCGTTCAGAGAAGAAGCCAGCTGCACCGCCTGAATCGGGGTGAGTTCGCCGATCGAATTGCCGAACAATATGCGGGCCATGATTTCGTCCTGCGGCAGGCTCGGCGTCGAGCTGAACGCGATCTCGGGATTTTCGGCGCTGCCCGAAATATTGACGTTGATATTGACGTCATCCGCTTCGCCGCTGGCCACCAGCCGAAGGGTCGGGTTGGTCATGGAATTGCCGTCGAACCGCAGACGCCCTGACTGAAGATCGAATGATCTCCCTGCAAAACCGAGGGTACCGCGGATAAGATCGATGCCTCCCGTCAGGATCGGTGCGCCGGTGGTGCCGCGTACCTTGATATCGGCCGACCATTCGGAGTCCAGCCCCATGCCGGTAACGTAAATCTGGTTGTCGGCGCTCAGGTCAAGGTCAAGCCTCCAGTTGCTCGGCACGCCGCTGACCGGATTGGGGTCGCCGGTGATTTTCTTGCGGCCAAGAGTTGGCTTGCGCCGGATGCCGGTCAATGTCGCGACCTTGGTCGATCCCTCATACACGATCTTGTAGCGGGTTTCGGGCAGACGGATGCGACCGCGGATGGTCGGCGGCGTTGTCGCGTTGTTGATCAGCTGGATCTCGCCGCTCGCCGACGCGGCCAGATCCTGGCCGCGCGCCAGCGTCGCATTGTTGAGGTCGAGGGCCAGCTGCAGCGGGTAGCCCTTGTCGGAACTCAGCGAGACAAAGCCCTTGCCGCTGATTGTCCCATCGCCGGCATTGGCGGTCAGTTCCGTCACTTCCAGCCGATCATTGGTGAATTCGCCCCTCACCCGCATATTGGCCAGCCGCGTGCCATATGTGCTGTTTGCGTAGACCAGATTGTTGGCGCGGACGACGCCGGTCAGGACCGGTCTCTGGACCCGCCCGGAAAAATCGGCCGCGACACCGATCGCACCCTGGAGATCCTGATCCGGCAGCGCAGCGAGCGAGAACAGGGTGCTCGCGGGACCATTGTAACGCACGCCGCCCGACAGCGGAGCCGCCAGCAATCGCGT
>CAWUKF010000277.1:0-3453 GCA_963922745.1 uncultured Sphingomonadales bacterium | reverse complement strand
GCCCTTATGCTCGCGAATCCGCCGCTCCATCTCTGGCCGGAAATGCCGGATCAGCCCCTGGATCGGCCAGGCCGCTGCATCGCCGAGCGCGCAGATGGTGTGGCCCTCGACCTGCTTGGTCACTTCGTACAGCGTGTCGATATCCTCGATATCGGCATCGCCGTCGCGCATCTTCTCCATCACCCGCCACATCCAGCCGGTGCCTTCGCGGCACGGCGTGCACTGGCCGCAGCTTTCATGCTTGTAGAAATAGGCGAGCCGGGAGATGGCGCGAACGATATCGGTCGACTTGTCCATCACGATCACCGCTGCCGTACCCAGGCCGGAGCCGAGATCCTTCAGCCCGTCAAAGTCCATCGGCGCGTCCATGATCTGCGCCGCAGGCACGAGCGGCACCGAAGAGCCGCCAGGAATCACCGCCAGCAGATTGTCCCAGCCGCCGGTGATGCCGCCGCAATGTTTCTCGATCATGTCCCTGAACGGGATCGACATCGCTTCCTCGAACACCGCCGGTTTCTCGACATGGCCGGAGACCTGGAACAGTTTCGTGCCCTTGTTATTCTCGCGGCCAAAGCTCGCAAACCAGGCCGCACCGCGCCGCATGATCGTCGGTACCACCGCGATCGATTCGACATTGTTCACCGTGGTCGGGCAGCCATAGAGACCCGCACCGGCCGGGAAAGGCGGCTTCAGCCGCGGCTGGCCCTTCTTGCCCTCGAGGCTCTCGATCATCGCGGTTTCCTCGCCGCAGATATAGGCGCCGGCGCCGCGGTGGACGAAGACGTCGAAATCATAGCCCGACTTGGCCGCATTCTTGCCGAGCAGCCCCGCGTCATAGGCTTCCTTGACGGCCGCCTCCATGACCTTGGCTTCCATGATATATTCGCCGCGAATGTAAATATAGGCGGCCCGCGCACGCATCGCGAAACCGGCGATCAGCGCGCCCTCGATCAGCTTGTGCGGATCGTTGCGCAGGATTTCGCGGTCCTTGCACGAACCCGGCTCGGATTCATCGGCATTGATCACCAGAAAGCTCGGCCGCGGATTGCCCTGGCTGTCCTTCGGCGCTTCCTTGGGCATGAACGACCATTTCAGACCGGTCGGGAAACCCGCCCCGCCGCGACCGCGCAGGCCGCTGGCCTTCATTTCCTCGATGATCTTGTCATTGCCAAGCTTGATGATGTCGGCGGTCTTGTCCCAGTCGCCGCGCTGCTGCGACGCCTTCAGGTCCCACGACTGGAAGCCGTAGACATTGGTGAAGATCCGGTCCTTGTCCTGCAGAAAATCAAAACTCATTTCTTGCTCCTGCGGCCCAGAATACCGCCGATAATTCCAACCGCCACGACCGCCAGCGCGATCCAGCCCGCATATCCGTCCAGAGCCATCACAGCCCCCCGTTCATCAGCACGAACACGCCGACAACAACCGCCACAATGACCAGACCAACCGTCCGCACGATGCCGGTCAGCACCTTCCAGACGATCACGATCGCCAGCAAGGCGATGGCCAGAGTGATAAGCAATCCGATCACCACTCGTTCCGATAATCGTGATTTTCCTCGACCATGGCCTTAAGATTGGTCGGACCGCCCTCAGCCTCGCTGGTCTTGCGACCGATTTGCGAGCCGACTTTGATATCCTTGCCCGCTGCCAGATCCTCGAGGATCCGGGTCATGATGTCATAATCGAGATCTTCGTAATTATCGTCGTTGATCTGGACCATCGGCGCGTTCGAGCAATTGCCCATGCACTCGACCTCGGTCAGCGTGAACAGCCCGTCCGGCGTGGTCTTGCCCTTGGCCATGCCCCTGTTCTTGCACGCTGCCATCACGTCATCGCTGCCGCGCAACATGCACGGCGTGGTGCCGCAGACCTGCACATGATAGCGGCCAACCGGCGCCAGATTATACATGGTGTAGAAGGTCGCGACCTCATAGGCCCGCATATAGGGCATATCGAGATAGGCGGCGACATATTCGATCACCGGCACCGGCAGCCAGCCCTGCGTCTTGGTATCCGCCCCAACCTGCCGCTGGGCCAGGTCGAGCAGCGCCATGACCGCCGATTTCTGGCGGCCAGCCGGATATTTCGCGATCTGCCACTTGGCGAGCTTCTCGTTTTCCGGCGTAAACGCAAAATCGCCCCATTTGGCGCGGGTTTCGATTTCGTCGGGGATGGTTGGTGCTTCAGCCATTTTTCTTCCTTAAGGAGGCTGTCGTAGCGCTCTCAGAGCCATGATAGTCCGCCGACAATTCAAATTTTCCAGAGCGATCATAAATACGATCTGCAGTCTTCGAAGTGGCTCGAAGCATGCGCCAACCACGCCAAAAAACAAAACCAATCCACGACGCCGAAACAAAAGATGCCGTCAACACAGCACCTGTTCTCAATTCTTCAAAAACAATCAGGACCAAAAACGGAAGCATGGCGGGCAACAAAGCGGCTCTTGAGCGAATACCCTTGCCTAAGAAGCGATCCACCCAATTTCGTAAGATCAGATATGCGCTCACCGGTCACACTCCCCGAACACGATATCAATTGCGCCCAAAATGGCGGTGGCATCCGGCAGCATATGGCCCTTGGTCATGAAATCCATCGCCTGCAGATGGCTGAACGCGGTCGGGCGGATCTTGCAGCGATAGGGCTTGTTGGTCCCGTCGCTGACCAGATAGACGCCAAATTCGCCCTTCGGGCTTTCGGTGGCGACATAGACTTCGCCGGCGGGGACGTGAAAGCCCTCGGTGTAGAGCTTGAAATGGTGGATCAGCGCTTCCATCGACTGTTTCATCTCGCCGCGCTTCGGCGGGACAATCTTGCGGTCATTGGAGGATACCGGCCCATCGGGCATTTCATTCAGGCACTGGCGCATGATCCGCGCGCTCTGCCGGACTTCCTCGACCCGGACCATGAACCGGTCATAGCAGTCGCCGCTGGTGCCGACCGGAACGTCAAAGTCCATCCGGTCATAGACATCATAAGGCTGCGACTTGCGCAGGTCCCAGGCGACACCGCTGCCGCGCAGCACCGGACCGGAAAAGCCCCAGCGCACCGCGTCATCCTTGGAGACGGTGGCAATATTGACATTGCGCTGCTTGAAGATGCGGTTGCCGACGACCAGGCTCATCGCATCCTCGAACAGGGTCGGGAATTCGTCGAGCCAGTCGGCGATATCGGTCAGCAGCTTCAGCGGCACGTCCTGATGCACGCCGCCCGGCCGGAACCAGGCGCTGTGCATGCGGGCACCGCTGGCGCGTTCGAAAAATTCCAGGCATTGCTCGCGAATTTCGAACACCCAGATATTCGGGGTCATCGCGCCAACGTCCATGACATGCGCGCCCAAATTGAGCATATGGTTGCAGATCCGGGTCAGCTCGGCGAACAACACCCGCAGATACTGCCCGCGCAGCGGCACTTCCAGATCGAGCAATTTCTCGATCGCCAGCACATAGCTATA
>CAWUKF010000276.1:0-3487 GCA_963922745.1 uncultured Sphingomonadales bacterium | reverse complement strand
CGCCGGTCAGCGCCTTGATCGCCTCGCCAGCCGGCACGCCATTGCTGTCGACGCAGGGCACGCCTGGCACCACGGCGTTCGCCAGGCACTGAAAATAGGTCACTTCGTCGGTCGAGAAAGGTACCCGCTGGTTGCTATCCTCGCGGAACAGGTTCCAGCCGAAGCTGCCGCGGAACCTGTCGCTTGTATAGGCAAAGCGAGTTTCATGGCTGCCCTGCTCGCCGTTGGCATCCTCGGCAAATTCAAGGAAGAAGGCAGCAGAGCCATCCGCGTCAAACACTTCGTTGCTATTGAACTTGCGGAAACCGTTTACCATCGTGATCGTCCAGTCGTCGGCGATATCCCAGCTCATCGTCAGATTGGCGTCATAGACATCGCGGGTCAGGCCGAGCTTTGCATCGCCCAGCACCGCTGCCGAGAAGGGCGAGCCGCGCAGGTCTGCGGCACCGAAGGGATCAGCCGGACCGGCACTTGTCGGCAGGGTGCCGGATATGAACGGCGTGCCGGAATTGCGCTGTCGGTCGTAGGTCAGGATCAGGTCGGCGGCGAAGTTGCTGCTTGGGGTGAAGCGGAAGGACGCTCGCGCACCGAGCTGGTCCTGGGCGTAGAGATCGTCCTGGTTCGGCGCCAGATTGGTGACATAGCCATCGCGCTTCTTGTAGGCACCGGCGAGGCGGACCGCGACCGCGTCGTTGCCGGCATTGAGATGACCGCTCAACGTATAGGCGTCGAAATTGCCGTAGCTGGCCGACATTTCGCCGGAAAGACCGGGTTTGGGCTTGGCGGATATGATGCTGATCGCGCCGACAGCGGAGGCCGTGCCGAACAGGGTCGCCTGCGGGCCCTTGATCACCTCGATCCGGTCGATGTCATACAGGTCCTGATAGGAGCCGCGCGAACGCGAAATATCGATGCCGTTATAATAGAGCGTGACGCGTGCCGCCTGTTGGGCCGAACCGCTGTCGGAGGTGATGCCGCGGATTACGATGCCCGGATTGTTGGCGCTTTGCTCCTGGATATTGAGGCCCGGGACATAGTTGGACAATTCGTCGAGATCGGAAACGCCCAGTTCCTTGAGTCGCTGGCCGCTGTTCGCCGAGATGGTGATCGGAACGTCGGTCGATTTCTGTTCGATCTTCTGCGCGGTGACGATGATGACATTGTCGTCGCCGCTGTCTTCGGCAGAATCCAGATTGTCCTGGGCAAGAGCCGGACCCGAAATCGCTGCGAATGCAAGGGATATGGCGAGGGCGGAGAGAGACGTCCGGGGAACGGAAAACTGTGACATGGAAATCGGCCTTTTAACAGCGGTGGGAGAAGGATTGTGCAAGTGCAGCAATGCCATGACTGCTTGAGGTGATTGGTGTGACGCTTTCGAGAAAATTGCGCGTCGGACTTGTGACGATGTTGGTCCAGTGCTTGGCGGCGGGCGGTATCACTCCTGACCGCTCGGGCGCAGGCAAAAAAGGGCCGGTGCGGATCCAAAAATTTGCACTTGATCGAAATTAGGGTTATGACCCTAAAAAACGAATCGACCGAAATTAGGAGGAGATTGATATGGCCACGGTATTGGAAGCAGAAGAAACCCGGGTCGAGCCGATCGACGTGTCACGGGCTGAGCTTTATGCGGAAGATCGCTGGCAGGAGCCGTTCCGCAAATTGCGCGCCGAGGCCCCGATCCAATATGTGCCGGACTCCAAATTCGGGCCTTACTGGTCTGTCTCCACCTACAAACCGATCGTCCATGTCGAGGCGCTGCCGAAGATTTTCTCTTCCTCCTACGAATATGGCGGCATTACGATCGCGCTCTATACCGACCGGCTGCTGCCCGACGAATTTCGTCAGCCGCAGTTCATCGCCATGGACCCGCCGCAACATACCGCGCAGCGGCGGACGATCGCTCCCGCCTTCGGGCCCAGCGAGGTCAAGGCGATGCAGGATGAAGTGCGGCAGCGCACGGCGGATGTGCTGGACTCGCTGCCGGTCGGCGAGGCCTTTGACTGGGTCGAGAAACTGTCGATCGAGCTGACCACCGGGATGCTGGCAAAATTGTTCGACTTCCCCTGGGAAGAGCGCGACAAATTAACATTGTGGTCGAACAAGCTGGGCGATGTGGAACTGATCCATGCCGAAGGCGGCGTCGCGCAGCGCAATGAATATGCGATGGAAATGGCAGCTGCCTTCACCAAGCTGTGGCAGCGCAAGGCCGCAGAAAAACCGGGCAAGGATCTGATCTCGGTGATGCTGCAGTCGGAATCGATGAGCGCAATGAGCCCCGAGGAATTTATCGGCAACATGGTCCTGCTGATCGTCGGCGGCAACGACACCACCCGCAACTCGATGAGCGCTTATGCTTATGGCCTCAGCCAGTTTCCCGACGAGCGGGCCAAGCTGGAAGCCGATCCGTCGCTGATTCCCAATGCGGTGGCCGAGCTGCTCCGCTGGCAGACGCCGCTGGCGCATATGCGCCGGACCGTGGTCGAGGATACCGAGCTGGACGGTGTGGCGATGAAGAAGGGCGACAAGGTCGTGCTCTGGTATCTCTCCGCCAATCGCGACGAGAGCATCTTCGAGGACGCCGACAGCATCCGCGTCGATCGCGACAACGCGCGGCGGCATCTGTCCTTCGGTTACGGCATCCACCGCTGCGTCGGGGCGAGGGTCGCCGAATTGCAGCTGCACGTGCTGCTCGAGGAAATGGCCAAAAGGCGGCTGCGGGTCAATGTGCTCGAGGAACCCGAGCGCGTGCCCGCCTGTTTCGTCCACGGCTACAAGAAGATGATGGTCAAGCTGGAGCATTATTGACTTGAAGACCCGCGACCGGATCGTGCTCGAGGCCCGGCGGCTCTATAACGAGCGCGGCTATGGCAATGTGTCGAGCGCGGTGCTGGCCGAACATCTCGGCATCGCCGAAGGCAATCTCTGGTATCATTTCAAGACCCGGCGCGCGATCCTGACCGCGATCAGCGAGCGTTTCGCGGTCGATATCGAGAAACGCCTGTCCCGGCTGCCGGCGCCGGGCGCGGATATTGTCGAGGAATATGGCGATCTGCTGCAGGCGCTGATCTGGGAGTTCCAGGAATATCGCTTTCTCTACCGCGACCAGGGCGATTATGGCGGCCATGACGAGATCATCCGGCGCGGCGCCCGCGGCTGGATCGAGCGGACGCAGCGGCAGTTTCATGTCTATTACGCGGCCCTGGTCGCGGCCGGTCTGCTCGACTGGGAGGAAGACCGGCTGGCCGATCTGGCGATCAACGCCACCATCATCCTGCGCTACGGGCTCGACCATTATCGCGAAATGGGGGCCTCGATCGAGCAGGGCGGCGGCGCGATCCGCAGCACCCTGCTGCGCCATCTCACCCTGTTCGAGCACAAGCTGCATCCGCAAGCGGTGGACCGGCTGAAACGGTCGATCGAGCGGATCGAGGCGGGTGAGGGAGCCGACAAGGGGCAGACCGAAAGCGTCGCTGCCTGAAGGTGTCGG
>CAWUKF010000275.1:0-3520 GCA_963922745.1 uncultured Sphingomonadales bacterium | reverse complement strand
ATCCGGCCGGTCCGGCAAAGGCGCTTCTTTCTGATGTTGCGGCGCAGCATTTTTCAGCAGAAGGAGGCTGCCCATGGCCATACACAGCGATTTCCGGCGCGACTGGCTGTCGAATCCGAAAACCGAATTTCTCGCCGGGCTGGTGGTGGCGCTGGCGCTGATTCCGGAGGCGATCGGCTTTTCGATCATCGCGGGAGTCGATCCGCGAGTCGGGCTCTATGCGAGTTTCTCGATCGCCGTGATTATCTCGCTGGTTGGTGGTCGTCCCGGCATGATCAGCGCGGCGACTGCTGCGGTGGCGGTGCTGGTGGTGCCGCTGGTGCGCGATCATGGCGTCGAATATCTGTTTGCCGCGACCATATTGATGGGCGTGTTTCAGGGGATCGCGGCGCTGCTGCGGCTCGACCTGCTGATGCGCTTTGTCTCGCGCTCGGTGATTACCGGTTTCGTCAATGCGCTGGCGATCCTGATCTTCATGGCGCAGATTCCGCAGATGACGGGCGAGGCCTTTACCGTGCAGACCTATGTCATGATCGCCGCCGGGCTGGCGATCATCTATGGCCTGCCGCGGATCACCACACTGGTGCCGTCACCGCTGGCGGCGATCATCGTGCTGGCCGGTATCAGCATGTATTTCCGCGCCGATGTGTTTACCGTTGGCGACATGGGCGCGTTGCCCGACAGCCTGCCTTGGCTGCATATCCCGGACATCCCTTTCACCTGGGAAACTTTGCAGATCATTGCCCCCTATTCGCTGGCGATGGCGGCCGTGGGCCTGCTGGAATCGCTGCTGACCGCCTCGATCGTCGACGACATGACCGAAACGCGCAGCGACAAGAAGCGCGAGACCTATGGCCAGGGCATCGCCAATTTCGTCACCGGCTGGATCGGCGGCATGGGCGGCTGCGCGATGATCGGGCAGTCGGTGATCAATATCAAGTCGGGCGGCCGGCGGCGACTGTCGACCTTTGTCGCCGGGGTGATGCTGCTGATCCTGATCGTCGGGCTCGGCCAGTGGGTCGCGCAGATCCCGATGCCGGCGCTGGTCGCGGTGATGATCTTTGTCTCCGTCTCCACCTTCCGCTGGAAGAGCTTCACCGAAATCACCCACCATCCCTGGCCGTCCAATGTCGTGATGATCGCGACGGTGGTGATGGTGGTGGCGACGCACGATCTGTCGATCGGCGTGCTGACCGGGGTGCTGCTGTCGGGCATATTCTTTGCCTGGAAGGTGCGGCAGCTGGTCCGCATCCAGGATTTTGTCGAGGTCACGACGCACCGCTATGTCTTCGCCGGCGAGGTGTTCTTCGGCTCGGTCGACATGCTTTACGAGGCGATCGAGTTCAACGAGGACGGGATCGACAGCGTGATCATCGATGTCCACAACGCGCATTTCTGGGACATCAGCGCGACCGGCATCCTGGACAAGATTGTCGAGCGGCTGAAGAATGAGGGCAAGACGGTCGAGATCATCGGCCTCAATGCGGCGAGCGCGACGCTGGTCGAGAAATATAGTGCGAATGAAAAGCCGTTCGAGAGTCTCGGGGTTGTCGGGCACTGAATTTTCATCAAACCTATGAACGCTATATCCCATTGCCAATGACTTAAAAAATAAGTATCAAATCAAAACCTAAATGATTTGGAGGCTTGCAGATGCGGTGGCTCAAATGGTTCATCATTCTATTGCTCTTGATTGCGGCGGCATTCTGGTGGCTGCTGCTGGAGGGTAGCGCCCCGGCCAGCGCAGACGATCAATTTGATATGGCGAGCTATCGCGCGATGATTGCCGAGGATCAGAAGGATCTTCCCACGGCGATCCATATCGAAACCGTTGGCAGGGATGCGGCCCCGGGCTTCGCGGCGGAGGCTGGCAATTTTGGCAAATCCTATCACGTGGCCTACACCTCGTTGCAGATTTCCTGGCCTGACCGAACGATTGTTATCGGCGGCGCGGTAGATGCGGCGACGGCGAAAGAGATGGAACAAACGCCGGCAGAGAGCCAATTTGACCAAGCGGCTTATGACCGGGTCTTGTCAGCCATGCTCAGCGCGGATGCGGTTTACATTACCCATGAACATCGCGATCATGTGATGGCGGTTGCGCGGCACCCCGACCCGGCTGGACTGGCGCCGAAATTGCGATTGAGCCGCAAGCAGATCAAGGCGATGCCGCAATTTGCGATTGGCGGCAAGCTTGCGCCGGAGATAGCCGCGATTAAGCCGATTGATGCCAGCCGGCCGCACCGTATCGCGCCGGGTGTGGTATTGATCCCGTCTGCTGGCCACAGTCCTGGAAGCCAGAGCTTTTTCGTCCGCATAAAGGACGGCACGGAATATCTGATGATCGGCGATATTGTGTGGACCATGTCCAATATCGAAACGCTGAAAACCCGGCCACGTTTGTTGCAATATTTGATGTTTGATCCCAATGAGCAGCGCGATATTGTTCTGGCACAGGTGCGGGCACTGCACGATATTCAGAAAGCCAATCCCGGTTTGATAATCGTGCCAAGCCATGATGATCGTTATTTGAAAGCTTTGGTGAAGAAACAAAAGCTGATAGACGGATTCATCAGTCCCGAACCCAATCAAGCAAGTCAGGAACTCCGATGATCAAGCTGCACCATCTCGACTATTCCCGTTCGTCCCGGATCATCTGGCTGTGCGAGGAGGGCGGCATCGACTATGAGATGGTCACCTATCACCGCGATCCGGTGACCAAGCGCTCGCCGCCGGAACTGGGCGAGATACACCGGCTGGCCAAGGCGCCGACGGTCGAGGTGGACGGCGTGACCATGGTCGAATCCGGCGCGATTATCGAATATCTGGTCGAGCGGCACAGCGACGGCGCGCTCGGCGTGGCCCCCGATCATCCGGAGCGGGCGAAATATCTCGAATGGCTGCATTTTGCCGAGGGCACGATGGGGATGAGCTTCATCATCACCGGCATCGCGCCGATGCTGGGCGGGCTGCCGGAGGTGCTGAACGGCTTCCTGCAGGCCGAGGTCGACAAGCTGCTCGACCATCTGGAGATCGAGCTGGAGGGCAAGGATTTCCTGGTCGCGGACAAGTTTACCGGGGCGGATATCAATCTGCATTATATGCTGGAAGGCCGCGCGGCGCTGGGACAGCTCGACAGCCGTCCGAATTGCTCGCGCTATTTCGAGGCGCTGGTGGCGCGGCCGGGCTATCAGAAGACGGTGGAGCTGGGCGGGCCGGTGTTGTTGGCGAAGCCTAGCTAGAGGAGCATAAAATGTGGCGGATGGTTGGATCTAGCTTCAAGCTTCGCGCTCCGTTTCCGGAAGAGCTCGCTGCAGCATCAGAACTTTGTCTGAGATCCAAAGGCTATTGGGGATATGATGAAAATTTTCTGGAGCAATGTCGAGAGGAATTGATCCTCTCAAAAGATGATTTGCGAGAAGATGCAGTCATTATTGCGTTGAAAGATGATGTCCTCGCAGGAGTGGGCCATGTTGCGATGGACGTCGAAAGTTGCTTTCTCGAAAAACTGTTTGTTGAC
>CAWUKF010000274.1:0-3545 GCA_963922745.1 uncultured Sphingomonadales bacterium | reverse complement strand
ATAACCAAGACAGATGATGAAAAACGCATATTTCTGCTCCCTCTTCCTGGTGGCGACGCTAGAATTAAGATGACAATATTACATCGTCAACGATAAAACGTGTATTATGAGCGATGAACCGAAATGTGCTGCGGATAAATTGCTGATCAATGTCGCCGATAGTCTCTAAACCGGTTACAAATGCGAACGCTGGGGAGGGGGCGATGACCAAATATAGCACCATCGATGAAGTCATGGGAACGCTGTACGATTGCATATCCGGATCGCCCGGGGGGCAAGACTGGGAACGGAACCGCGAGATTTATCATCCGCGCGTGCTGATTACGCGAACCAGGATTGTGGACGGAGCACCGGTTGCCTTTACCTTCAGCTATGATGAATTTGTCGAGGCGACCATTCCGCTGCTGGCAGGGCAGAGCTTTTACGAGATCGAGATCGGTCGCAAGACCGAGATGTTTGGCCAGATCGCGCATGTCTTCAGCACCTATGAAGCGCGCGAGACGCCGGATCATCCGGAGATCCAGTTCCGCGGCATCAATATGGTGCATCTGTGGAACGACAGCATGAGCGGCGATGGCAAGCCGGATGGCCGCTGGTGGATCATGAGCATCATCTGGGACAACGAGCGGGAAGGTCTCGATTTGCCGGAGCAATGGCTGACGCAATGACCGCGGCGGCGGCAAGAACGGGCGCAGCGGTGGTGCTGACCGCTTTGCTCGCGGGGGTTGTGATCGGCGCGCTGAATTGGATCGGTTCCGACTGGGCGCGCTTCACTCCGGCCAGCTGTACCGCCACCCGCTGCTTTTGCGAGATGCCCCGGACCGGCGCGTTACTGTTGCAGCCGGCTAACAGCATTTCCTCCTTCGGCTATGTCTTTGCCGGCCTGCTGATGATTTTGCAGGCGCGGTCGCGTGACTGGCAATCGGCCTTTTCGCCGCTCGCAGCGAGCGTTCTGGGGACAGGCGCAGTCATCGTCGGGATTGGCTCGGTATTGCTCCACGCCACGCTGACCCTGTGGGGACAGTTTTTTGATGTGCTCGGCATGTATCTGATCAGCGGATTCTTCCTGGTCAGCGCGCTGGCCAAATGGCGCGACGTTCCGGAACGGCGCGCGATGGTTTATTATGCGGTGCTCTGCGCGGTGCTGGTCGGGATTCTCTATGCGCTGCCGGAAGTCCGACGTTGGCTGTTTGCGGTGGTGCTGATCATCGCGATCATGCTGGAGCTGGTCTTTGCGCGGCCACGGCGGCCGCGGGTTCGCACCGGCTATTATCTTGCCGGGCTGATCGCCAATATTGTCGCTTTCAGCACCTGGAATCTGGATCAGCGCGGGCAGCTGTGCAGCCCGGACAGCCTGTTGCAGGGCCATGCGATCTGGCATCTGCTCGGTGCGGTCGCGCTGTGGTTTGCGTTTCTCTATTATCGCAGCGAGGAGAGATTGGTGGTTGAGGGCTAGTGCCCCGGCGAGGGCCGGGGCCCGTCTCCTGATGGATGGTTCAGACGGGCGGGTCATTGGGCGCGTGAACGCAAAGGCGCGCGCGAAATGTCCATCGTGCCATGACGAAGGTTCACGAGATGGACCCCGGCCTGCGCCGGGGAACGGTATCTCTTCATCGCCAGGCCACTTTCCCCCTACCAACCGGGAATCCACCCTGCTATCGCCTTTGCCATGAGTGATGTTACCGATGCGCCGGAAGCGGCTCCCGAAGATGAATTTGATGCAATCGTGGAGGCTCCGTTCGATTCGGCGCTGTCCGAGCGCTATCTGATCTATGCGATGTCGACGATCACCGCGCGGTCGCTGCCGGATCTGCGCGATGGCCTGAAACCGGTGCACCGCCGCCTGCTCTGGGCGATGCGGCTGCTCAAGCTGGAACCGTCGCAGGGCTACAAGAAATGCGCCCGGGTGGTCGGTGATGTCATCGGTAAATATCACCCGCATGGCGACCAGTCGGTCTATGACGCGATGGTGCGGCTCGCGCAGACCTTCTCGCTGCGCTATCCGCTGGTCGACGGGCAGGGCAATTTCGGCAATATCGACGGCGATAATGCGGCGGCCTATCGCTATACCGAGGCGCGGCTGACCCGCACCGCGATCGAGTTGATGCACGGGCTCGACGAGGGCACGGTCGATTTCAAACCGACCTATAATGGTGAGGACGAAGAGCCCGAGGTGATGCCGGGCCTGTTCCCCAATCTGCTCGCCAATGGCGCCAGCGGCATCGCGGTCGGCATGGCAACCAGCATCCCGTCGCACAATGTCCACGAGATTATCGACGCGGCAACGCTGCTGATCGAATCGCCCAAGGCCGAACATGCCGAGATCATGGAGATCATCCAGGGACCGGATCTGGCCACCGGCGGCACGCTGGTCGATCCCAAGTCCGTGATCGACGCTGCTTATGAAAGCGGCCGCGGCGCGATGCGGGTGCGCTGCAAGTGGGAGAAGGAAGACGCCGAGGGGCGCGGCGCGTGGCAGATCGTCGTCACCGAAATTCCCTATCAGGTGCAGAAGGGCAAGCTGATCGAGCAGATCGCCCAGATCATTGCCGACAAGAAACTGCCGATCCTCGCGGATATCCGGGACGAATCCGACGAGCAGGTGCGGATCGTGCTGGAACCGAAAAGCCGCGCAGTCGATCCCGAGGATCTGATGAACGCGCTGTTCCGGATGTCCGATCTGGAGAATCGCTTCTCGCTCAACATGAACGTGCTCGACAAGGACCGGGTGCCCAAGGTGATGGGCATCAAGGAGGTGCTGCAGCACTGGATCACGCACCAGATTGAAGTGCTGGTCCGCCGGTCGCAGCACCGGCTCGACAAGATTGCCGCGCGGCTGGAGCTGCTCGAAGGCTATATCATTGCCTATCTCAATCTCGACCGGGTGATCGAGATTATCCGGAATCACGACGAGCCCAAGCCGATGCTGATGGACGAGTTCAGTCTCACCGATCGGCAGGCGGAAGCGATCCTGAACATGCGGCTGCGCAGCTTGCGCAAGCTGGAAGAGATGGAATTGCGCAACGAGCGCGACAAGCTGCTAGAGGAACGCGAGGGGCTGGAAAAGCTGATCGAGAGCCCGGCGCGGCAGAAGACCCGGCTAAAGAAGGACCTCGCAGAGCTGCGTAAACTCTATGCCGAGGACACGGCGCTGGGCAAGCGGCGGACGATGCTGATCGAGGCGGCACCGGCACGGGAGATTTCGCTAGAGGCCTTCATCGAGAAGGAACCGGTCACCGTGATCATGTCGCAGCGCGGCTGGATCAAGGCGATGAAGGGGCACGCCGACCTGTCGCAGCCCGACAGTTTCAAATTCAAGGAAGGTGACGGTCCCAAATATGCGTTCCATGCGCAGACCACCGACAAGCTGCTGATGGCCTGCGACAACGGCCGTTTCTACACGATCGGGGCGGACAAGCTACCCGGTGCGCGCGGCTTTGGCGAGCCGGTCGGCTCGATGGTTGATCTCGAGGCCGGGGCCGAACCGATCGCGCTGATGGTCGCCGATATGAAGGGCAAGCTGCTGCTTGCCTCGACCTGGGGGC
>CAWUKF010000273.1:0-3596 GCA_963922745.1 uncultured Sphingomonadales bacterium | reverse complement strand
ACTATCTATATCGGATCGACAAGCAATCTGCCCAAACGGGTTTATGAACATCGCGAAGGTTTGATTGAAGGTTTTACCAAAAAGCACGGATGCAAATTACTGGTCTGGTACGAGGGTTATGACGATATTCAGGAGGCAAGGGCTACCGAACTGAGAATGAAGAACTGGAACCGGCAGTGGAAGCTTAAGCGGATCGAACGGATGAATCCCGAATGGCGGGATTTGTGGGATGATATTGTGAAGTGATTCTGTTCCCCGCCGCAGGGCGGGGTCCAGACGATCGGGCGGGACAGTTCTGGGCACCGGCCTGCGCCGGTGAACACAAAGGATGGCTTGGTTAAGATTGTGAAGTGAATAGGCGTCTCGTTTGTGTTTCCCGCTGAAGAGCGGGGGCCAGATGATTGCTCACTACAGTTCTGGACCCCGCCCTTCGGCGGGGCACAAGGGTAGAGATTATGGGTTTTGAGAATCAGGATTTTATCGGCTCCGAACAGGAGCAAGGCCCGAGCTGGCAGCGCAAGCATTGGCCGATTGATGATGCCGATGAGCTGAACAGCGCGCTTGATCCGACGCAGATGGGGATCGAGATCAAGGCTGCGGCGGAGAAGGCTGGCGGCACCATGTCCGAGGACGAAGTCGCCAAGGCGGCGGAGAAGTCGATCCGGGCGATGATGCTGATCCGTACCTATCGGGTGCGCGGTCATCTTGGCGCCAATCTTGATCCGCTGGGCCTTTCCAAGCTGGAGGAACCGGCGGATCTGACCCCCGAGTTTCACGGCTTTACGGCCGATGAAATGGACAAGCCGGTCTATCTTGGCGGCGTGCTCGGCTTTCAGACAGCGTCGATCCGGGAAATCGAGGCCGTGCTGCGGGCCAATTATTGCGGGTCGGTCGGCCTGGAATATATGCATATTTCCGATACCGACGAACGGCGCTTTCTGCAGGACCGGATGGAAGGCAAGGATGCCGCCATCCAGTTCACCCCGGAAGGCAAGAAGGCGATCCTCAACAAGGTGATCGAGGGCGAGGAATATGAGAATTTCCTCGGCAAGAAATATGTCGGGACCAAGCGTTTCGGCCTCGACGGCGGCGAATCGATGCTGCCGGCGCTGGAAAATATCATCAAATATGGCGGCCAGTCCGGCGTTCGCGATATTGTCTATGGCATGGCCCATCGCGGCCGGCTGAACATTCTCGCCAATGTGATGGCCAAGCCCTACAAGGTGATCTTCCACGAATTTCACGGCGGTTCGGCCAATCCGGAAGATGTCGGCGGCTCGGGCGATGTCAAATATCATCTCGGCACCTCCTCCGACCGCGAATTTGACGGCATCAATGTGCATATGAGCCTGGTGCCCAATCCGTCGCATCTGGAAGCGGTCGATCCCGTGGTGCTCGGCAAGGTCCGCGCCCAGCAGGTCGCGCGCGACGATCTGGAAAAGCATGACCAGGTGCTGCCGGTGCTGATCCACGGCGATGCCGCCTTTGCCGGCCAGGGGATTGTCTGGGAATGCCTCGGCTTCTCCGGCATCCGTGGCTATAATACCGGCGGCTGTATCCATTTTGTGATCAACAACCAGATCGGTTTCACGACCAGCCCGCAGTTCGCGCGCTCGTCGCCCTATCCGTCGGATGTTGCCAAGGGCGTGCAGGCGCCGATTTTCCACGTCAATGGCGACGATCCGGAAGCGGTGACCTTTGCCTGCAAGATCGCGATCGAGTTTCGCCAGCGCTTTGGCCGGGATATCGTCATCGACATGTGGTGCTATCGCCGCTTCGGTCACAACGAGGGCGACGAACCGAGCTTCACCCAGCCGCTGATGTATGCCGCGATCAAGAAGCATCCCAAGGTCAGCCAGCTCTACGAGGCGCGGCTGGTCGAGGAAGGCGTGATCGATTCCGACTGGGCCGCCAAGACCCGCAAGGGTTTTGCCGACCATCTCGAGACCGAATTCCAGGCGGCGGCGGACTATAAGGCCGACAAGGCCGACTGGTTCGGCGGCCGCTGGCAGGGGCTGCATATCCCGGCCGATCCGGAGAGCGCGCGGCGCAATGTCGAAACCGCGATTGACGCGAAACTGTTCGACGGCCTTGGCCGGACGCTGACCACGGTTCCCGATAATCTGACGATTCACAAGACGCTGGGCCGGGTGCTCGAGGCCAAGGCGCAGATGTTCAAGAGCGGCGAGAATTTCGACTGGGCGACCGGCGAAGCGCTGGCCTATGGATCGCTGGTCTCCGAAGGCTATAATGTCCGCCTGTCCGGGCAGGACAGCGGTCGCGGCACATTTTCGCAGCGGCATGCGGTCTGGGTCGACCAGAAGACGGAAGAAAAATATATTCCGCTGAGCACGGTTCGCCACGGCCGGTTCGAGGTGCTCGACAGTCCGCTGAGCGAATATGGCGTGCTCGGCTTTGAATATGGCTATGCCGGGGCGGATCCGAAGACGCTGGTGCTCTGGGAAGCGCAATTCGGCGATTTCGCCAATGGCGCGCAGATCATGATCGACCAGTTTGTCGCGTCGGGTGAGGCCAAGTGGCTGCGTGCCAATGGCCTCGTGATGTTGCTGCCGCACGGCTATGAAGGCCAGGGTCCGGAACATAGTTCGGCGCGGCTCGAGCGGTTCCTGCAGCTGTGCGCGCAGGACAATATCCAGGTCGCCAATATCACCACCCCGGCCAATTATTTCCACGTGCTGCGCCGGCAGATGCTGCGCAGCTTCCGCAAGCCGCTGATCATCATGACGCCGAAATCGCTGCTGCGGCACAAGATGGCGGTGTCGAAGGCGGAGGATTTCCAGGGCGACCAGCATTTCATGCGGATCCTGTCCGACACCAATCCGCCGGCCGACAAGGATGTGAAGCGGCTGGTGCTGTGCTCGGGCAAGGTCGCCTATGACCTGATCGAGGCGCGCGATGCGGCGGGCGACAAGAATACTGCGATCGTGCGGATCGAGCAGCTCTATCCGTTCCCGGGTGAGCCGCTGGTGGTCCGGCTGAAGCGGATGAAAAATCTCGAGACCCTGGTCTGGGCACAGGAAGAGCCGAAGAATAACGGCAGCTGGCATTTTGTCCGTTCCTATCTCGATGATTGCCTGGCGCAGGCGGGCGTCGGTCCGGCGGAGCCGGTCTATGCCGGACGCGCGGCGTCGGCGTCGCCGGCAACCGGTCTGGCGTCGCGGCACAAGCAGCAGCAGGAACAGCTGATCGCAGAAGCATTGGGGCATGAAGTTGAGGGTTAACCAAGGATGTGTTCCCCCGCGCAGGCGGGGGGCCATCTCCCGATGGTTGGGCGAGGCGAGGACAGGAGATGGGTTCCTGCCTTCGCAGGAACACTATAAGCTACGAAAGCAGAGTTGAGATTATGGCAACAGAAGTGACAGTCCCGGTACTGGGCGAATCGATCACCGAAGCGACTCTGGGCGAATGGCTCAAGCAGCCGGGCGATGCCGTGGCTGCGGATGAGCCGATTGCCAGTCTGGAAACCGACAAGGTGGCGCTGGAAGTGCCGGCGCCGGAAGCCGGAGTGATGGGCGAGCACAAGGTCGCGGTCGGCGACACGGTCGAGGTCGGCGCGGTGATCGCGACGATCGAGG
>CAWUKF010000272.1:0-3598 GCA_963922745.1 uncultured Sphingomonadales bacterium | reverse complement strand
GCGGATTTTCGATCGTGACAAAATCCCTGATCTCGGCCGATTGCGGACCGAGGGTGATCGGATTTCGGACGCCGGGCAGGACGCAAATGTCGAACAGTTCCGTGATCGCACCGTCGAACCGGAGCCATTGCGCGACATCGCCGCTGGACAGCGACACGATCTGGATGCCGCACCACGCGTCGGCGTCTTTCTCCTTGAGCCTGTCATCCAGTTGCAGACCTTCGAACCGCCCGTGCCGCGGTTTGGAAAGCGTCACGAAGGCATGGCCGTCGTGGAAGGCGAGGCCACGCAGGAAGCCGGGGAAAAAGGCGAAGGGCACGAAGGTCCTGTTGACCGGGTCGATCCAGCCCAGTTCGCCCGAGCCGGAATTCAACACCCACAGCCTGCCGTCATGGACGCGCGGGCTGTGCGGCATCGACAGGCCCTCGGCCATGATTTCGTTGCTCTCGACATCGATGATCACCCCGCCATCGTGACGCCGGTCTCGCCAGCCATCGACTACGTCCGACCGGCATACGGCAGTCACATATTTCGGCTCGCCGTCGACCATCGCCAGACCGTTGAGATGGCAGCGATCCTCGGCGGCCAGCTTGCTGATGAAATCCGGTTTCCAGATCGGCTTGAAACTGTGCGTCATGCTGGGTTCGCACAGGCAGCTGTAGCGGGTGTTGACGAAGACGATCCGGCCATTGGCGCGAATGCCCAGTTCGTGGATATCGATATTGCCGGTAGTCTGCATGTTGCGGGGAACATAGACCTTGTCGTGCACCTCGTTGGCGCGCTGGCCGGGGCCCAGAACATTTTCCATCCGGACGATCTGGGTCAAAGTGCCGAGATAGAGACGATCGGCATCGCCGGTCACGCCCATGGCCTGTGGATAGACCGCCTCGTGCAGGGCAAGTTTGCCGTCGGCACCGTGGCCGACCAGATAGAGCCGTCCGGTCTGGTAGGAGGTGAAGCCGATCGAGACATTGTTGCTGGCAAGAAACCCCGCCAGACCCTGCGAAAAATCAATGTCGATCATGCCCGCTTCGGGCGGGCTGGCGGGCGGCGCTTCCGTCGGGATATTGGTATTTTCCGGGCTGACTTTCCCGGTCTTCCTGTCCGGCTTTCCGGTCTTTTTGTCCACGCCCGCTTTCCCCGCTGATGTCCCGAAACCGGTTCGTCTTCCCACAAAAACCCGGCGTGGCAAAGGTTAAACTAGAGGAATTGGTCCGTAAGCCGATATCGCATTAGCCCACGGACCGTTTTGCAAAGGCCCCCATCAGGTCGGGACCTGGTCACTGATCGCCGCTTATAGCGAGATCAGCGGAACGGATTGGTGAACCTTATATCGGTATTCAGACTATCGTCCGTCAGCGTTTCCATAAAGTCGACCAGCGCCTGCTTGTCGGCGTTGGAAAGGTTGAGCCGCTGCGGATTGTTGCCCTGGCGCAACCGGTTGTCCAGAGCGGGCCCGTTCTGGATACCGCTGTTATAATGTTCGACCACCTGGGCAAGGGAGGAGAAGCGGCCATCGTGCATGAAGAAGGCGGAGCGGCCGACATTCTTCAGAGACGGTGACTTGAATTCGGTCGTTTCCCCCGCGTCCAGCCCGTTGCTGTTGCTGTTGGCCGCAAGCGCAAAGGTCGGCGGCTGATGACAGGCAGAGCAACCGGCGCCACCATTGTTGCGCCCGGTCATGAACAATTGTCGGCCGCGATTTTCCGACGCGGTAAATCCGGGCAGATTAGCGTTGAGATTACGGTTCTGGGCATTGGGATTGAAGACCTGCGCATAGGCCTGGTCCCATCGGCTGTCGGAGGAGATCATTGCCCGCTCGAACTGGGCCAGGGCTTGCTGCATGCGCGGTTCGGTGATCGTCGCACTGCCGAAGGCAAATTCGAAGAGAGCCGGATAATAGTCCAGACCCTCCATCCGGGTAATCAGTGCATTGATCCCGCCGGCTGCATCATCCCAGCCCATCTCGACCGCATTCTGGATCGGCTGCGTCGCTTGCGCTTCCAGCGAATTCGCCCGCTTGTCCCAGAACGCAGAACCCGGCCGGTAATAGCGCGCATTGCCAAGCCGCATCGCGTGGGCCGTGGTGAAGGTGCCCCCTGCAAATCCGGTGCTGAACCGGTCTGGATCGTCGAAGCCGGACGCCTGCTGGTGGCAGGAGGCGCAGCTTTTCGTGTTGTTGACGCTCAATTGCGTATCGTAAAACAGGACCCTGCCGAGCGTGGCGATCCGGTCTTCCAGCCTGTTATTGGCTGGCTCGTTGTCGAGATTGGCGACCGTATTGTCATAATAGGCTGGCAGCGAGGGGTTGGCGTAATTCAGGAGATTGTCGAGATCGATCGTGGTAAATTGCGCCACGATATCCGCCAATGTTGTCGCCGGCGGCGTTGGGGTCGGGGCAGGGGTTGGCGCAGGCGTTCCCGTAATGGGCAGGGTGACGGTTGACGTTCCGCCGCTGTCCCCGCCACCACAGGCTTGCAGCAGCAAGCAGGAGGCGAGGGACAGGGTTATCAATCCGGAGCGCTGAACGAATTTGCGTGGCACGAGCATTTTCTCCCATTTCTCTTGTGGCGGCCCGCCAATCTTCTTTGTGAACAGACGACGATACCGGTGTGGAAAACCCGCACATTGATCCTGAGAATTTCACAAAAATATTTCTAACTATCTCTGATACATGAATATTATTTACTGCGCGGTCGGATTCGGCTGCGGCGCAGTGGGTGGCCGGATTATGTCGCTCGCGTTTGAAAAGGCGCTTCGATCGCCCCGGAAAAACCGGCGACTGCTTCGGGATATTTGTAAATCCGGCGTGGCATGATAGGAAAACTGGCACATGCAATTTCGGAACGGATAGTTTTGCAGCCAGACAGCAGCGGTCTTTTGCAGGTCTTTGAAGAAAACCGCTCGACCCTGTTGCGGTTCCTGACAGCGCGCACCCGCGACCCGTCACTGGCGGAAGACCTGTTGCAGGAAGTCTGGATAAAGATCGATGCGCATGCCGGGTCCGGTCCGATCGACAACCCCTCCGCCTATCTCTTCAAGATGTGCGAAAATATGGTGCGCGATGCGATGCGATCGGAAGCGCGCAAACGGCTGCGCGAAACATCATGGCTGGAAGCGGGTTCGGGCTCCCTTGCCGGGCCCACCGATCCGCTGACCCCCGAGAGAATCGCAATCGAACGCGACCAGCTCAGGCACATGCTTGTCGAACTGCAGACATTGCCAGACCGGACGAGGCAGATATTCATCGACTTCCGACTGAACGGCATTACGCAAAAGCAAATTGCGGCCAGGCTGGGTATCAGCATCAGCGCGGTTGAGAAGCATCTGCAGCGGGCTTATCGTGTCGTCATGGATTACCGCGAAAAAAATGATGCGGGGTTGCGCCGGCCATGACGTCAGACTCACATATGAACGAAGAATCCGCCTTTCCCGACGCGATCCGTGACCGCGCAATCCATTGGGTGCTGCGCCAGCGCGACGGCGATATGCCGGCATCGGACTGGGTCGCATTTACCGAATGGCTGGAAGCCGATTCCAGACATCTTCAGGCCTATGATCTGGCCCTGGCCGCCGACGATGATCTGGCGGTTATCGG
>CAWUKF010000271.1:0-3614 GCA_963922745.1 uncultured Sphingomonadales bacterium | reverse complement strand
AATGGGTTTCAAATGCGGTATCGTTGGGCTTCCCAACGTCGGAAAATCAACCTTGTTCAACGCACTGACCGAGACGCAGGCGGCGCAGGCGGCGAACTATCCGTTCTGCACGATCGAGCCCAATGTCGGCCAGGTCGCGGTGCCCGATCCGCGGCTGCAGCAGATCGCCAAGATCGCCAACAGCGCCAAGATCATCGAGACCCAGCTGGCCTTTGTCGACATCGCCGGGCTGGTCAAGGGCGCGTCCAAGGGCGAAGGCCTCGGCAACCAGTTTCTCGGCAATATCCGCGAGGTTGATGCCGTGGTGCACGTGCTGCGCTGCTTCGAGGATGACGATATCCAGCATGTCGCCAACAAGATCGACCCGATTTCGGACGCCGAAGTGGTCGAGACCGAATTGCTGCTCTCCGATCTCGAAAGCCTCGAAAAGCGCGTCCCCGCCTTCCAGAAAAAGGCGACCAGTGGCGACAAGGAAGCCAAGATTGCCGCCAGCGTGCTCGGCCAGGCGCTGGAATTGCTGCGCGAAGGCAAGCCGGCGCGGCTGACGGTTCCCAATGACGAGGAGGAACAGCGGATTTTCGACCAGTCGCAGCTGCTCACCGCCAAGCCGGTGCTCTATGTCTGCAATGTCAGCGAGGCCGATGCTGCCGATGGCAACGCCCTGAGCGCAGCGGTATTCGAAAAGGCCAAGGCCGAAGGCGCGGAAGCGGTGATCGTCTCCGCCGCCATCGAATCCGAACTGGTCGAAATGGAGCCGGACGACCGCGCCGAATTTCTGGCCGAGCTTGGCCTTGAGGAATCCGGCCTCGCTCGCGTGATTCGCGCCGGTTACCAGCTGCTCGAGCTGCAGACCTTCTTCACCGTTGGCCCCAAGGAAGCGCGGGCCTGGACCGTCCACAAGGGTGCCAAGGCCCCCGAAGCCGCCGGCGAAATCCACAGCGACTTCGAGCGCGGTTTCATCCGCGCCGAAACCATCGCCTTTGATGATTATGTCTCCCTCGGCGGCGAAAGCGCGGCCCGAGACGCCGGCAAGCTGCGCCAGGAAGGCAAGGAATATGTTGCCAAGGACGGTGATATCTTCAATTTCAAATTCAATGTCTAAATTGTCACATTGTCGCGCTAGACAATGACAATTCCGGAGATATTCGCATGACAAGATCGCTGTTTTCGCTGCTGCTTTCCGCTTTTCTGCTTGTCGGCGCCCCGGCGCTGGCTGCTACCACGCCGGAACAGGGCGAATCGACCAGTGAACGCGCGGAAATGCGCGATCCGGTTACCATCCTGATCTCGATCGACGGCTTCCGCCCCGACTATCTCGAACGCGGTATCACTCCCCATTTAAAAGCGTTGGCCACGACAGGCATTTACGGCCCGATGCGTCCATCCTTCCCGAGCAAGACCTTCCCCAACCACTGGACCTTGGTCACTGGCAAGACCCCCGATCACCACGGCATCGTCGGCAACACGATGGAAGATGCGGCCCGGCCCGGGGAAATATTCAAGATGGCGACCAAGGATCCGTTCTGGTGGAACGAGGCCGAGCCGATCTGGATCACTGCCGAGAAACAGGGCGTCCGCTCTGCCACCATGTTCTGGCCCGGGTCGGAAGTCGAACTGGACGGCATCCGCCCGGCGGACTGGTGGCCGTTCAGCCAGGACCTGTCGAACGACCGCCGGATCAATGCGGTTCTCGACTGGATGCGGCGGCCTGCCGCTATCCGCCCGAAACTGGTGACGCTCTATTTCGACACGGTCGACATGGCTGGTCATTATTATGGCCCAGCCCCCGGCGAGAAGCTGCACGCCGCGATCTCGGCGGTGGACAGCGAAATCGGGCGGCTGAAGCAGCAACTGGACGAGATGGGGCAGCCGGTCAATTTCGTCATCGTATCCGACCATGGCATGACCGAGACCTCACCGGAGCGGATCATCCATCTCGACGAGATCATGGCGCGCGACCAGTACCGGCTCGTGGAAGACGGCAATTATGCCGGGATCGAACCGCTGGAGGGCAATGCCGACGCCGTGCAGGCCGCCTTTGTTCGCCCGCATGATCATATGCAATGCTGGACCCGCGAAAATATTCCGGCAGAATATGCTTATGGTACAAATCCGCGGGTGCCCTCGATCCTCTGCCTGCCGGAAATCGGCTGGGTCGTCTATCAGGACGTCCCGGAATGGATGACCGGGATCGGCGGCGGTCACGGCTATGACCAGCGCGACCCCGATATGCTCGCCTTTTTCCTCGCCAGCGGCCCCGCGATCCGTGCCGGTGGCCCGTTGCCGGTCTTTGACAATGTGGATGTCTATCCGCTGGTCGCTAGGCTGGCCGGCATCACGCCCGAAGCCAGCGACGGCAGCCTCGCGCCGTTCGAACCGATGCTCATTCCCTGAGTGAGGACAGAGCGATAAAAGCTATTGCATCGGATCGGGATCGGGGAGGCGTTTATAAACTAGCTTGACTGGTTCGCTATTTTTGGCGCTGCAGTCTTTTGGATCAAATATCCGGTCGCCGCGAAACCCCTCCAGCGAGGTCCCGTCATCGCTCAGCGTCAATCCCATGCCCACCCAGATCTGAATCGCACATTTCTTCTGGACGGCGCGGGAAAAAGGGCCGCGATGCGCGCCGTAGACCAGGTTGCCGTGGACGGTAGCGGTGAAATCTATGTCATTTTCGTCGGCAGCCAGGGATCGCTTGTCGTGCCTAGATATCAGGTTGATGCCTTCCTGGCTGAATTGGAAAACTGTCCCGTCCTCCCGTTGCCAATAGCCGGTTAGATCGCTTTCCGCTTCGGCCGATCCGCTGGCCTCGGAGCGTGCATCGGCAGCGCCCCCGATTGCCATCGTCAGCGCGAGACACATATAGGTCACCTGGCGGTTCATCATGGCAATCTCCGGTTCGATCCTGACCCAAGCCTAGCCTAAAGGGCGGCACTTGCAATGACCTTCATCACAGCCGCTCGCCACGAACGCAATCGGCTCACTTGCGCCCAAATAGCTTCTCTACATCATCCAGCGCCAGCTTCACCCAGGTCGGGCGACCATGATTGCACTGGCCGCTGTGGGGAGTCACTTCCATCTCCCGCAACAAGGCATTCATTTCCGCGACGTTGAGCACGCGCCCTGCCCGCACCGAACCATGACAGGCCATGGTCGAAGCAACATGATCGACCCGTTCCTTGAGGCTCAGCGCCTGGTCATAGGCACCCAGTTCGTCGGCCAGATCGGTGACCAGTTCGCGGACATCGCCCGAACCCAGCATCGCCGGTGTTGCCCGGACCAGCATCGCGGTCGGGCCGAATCGCTCCAGTTCGAGCCCGAAGTCGGACAATTCTTCGACCCGGCCCTCGAGCCGGTCGCAGGCATTCTCGTCCAGTTCAACCACTTCCGCCATCAGCAGCGCCTGCGACGCCACGGTGCCGCCCTCGACCGCCTTGCGCATCCGTTCCAGCACGAGTCGCTCGTGCGCGGCATGCTGGTCAACGATGACCAGCCCGTCCTCCGCCTCGGCGACAATATAGGTTTTCGCAACCTGCCCCCGGGCAATGCCAAGCGGATAACGGCCGACATCGGGCACCGGCCCGGAGGCCTCCTCCGCCCGGCCCATCAGCGGC
>CAWUKF010000270.1:0-3623 GCA_963922745.1 uncultured Sphingomonadales bacterium | reverse complement strand
CCGAAACGATTTCGGGCCTGTAACAAGCTTTTAGCCAAAGGCCATTGCCGGATGGCTCAGCGTGACTACCATGGCAGAACCGGGCAAGCCGGTCCGTGGAACTGCAGAGGGATCTGTGAAGAGTGTAACTGGAGTTGGGTGAATGGATAGATGAAACCGAAACTGGAGAAAAATCTTCTAGCCCGTTTCGATAGGGAAACAGACAAGTTTCGCGCGGTTCTGGCGAAGGGCCGTTCATCCAATCAAGTGGCGCTGTTCGATTTCCTGGTTGAGCGATCTATGGATGAAAGGTCGCCAAAGGAAATCGAGATCGCCCTGGCGCTATTTGGAACCAAAGCGTCTCTAGATACCAATGCGGATTCGGGCGTTCGCGTCTATGTTCATCGCCTCCGCAAGCGCATTGATGATTACTACCGCGGAAAATCCGGAACGCGCCTGGTCATCCCCAAGGGCGAATATCGGATTCTGCTGGAAGAGGTGGACGCTCCTGCGCCACCGCTTAACCCGCTAACACGTATCACCCGGCTCCTGATGATAAATCCGACGCTTAGCATCGGACTGTCGTTCATTCTGTGCGCGGGCCTGGTTTTTGCGAGCTGGCAGATCTGGCCCACCGACCGCTCCCAAACATCAGGCGCAGTGAATGCGCGACCGGACCTGTTTGCGGGGACCAACGCGTGGCACGATCCATTGTTCGCAATAGGTGACAATTTACTGCTGGCCGAAACGGAAGACCAGCTGGTTACCCAGCGCATGATATTGAATCCCGAAGTCCAGACGCGCGAAGCATTTGGTCGCTATTTGATAGCTCATCCGGAAAAATTCTATGAACTCTACGATTTCAGCCTGAGATTTTCACCAATCGAAACGGTCGAGATCGCCTGGAAAGTGCAGGAAGCGCTGACCGCATCCGCCAGTGGCAAAGGAAAGGATGCGGCAATGATGCCGGTCTCATCGATCGACACCGAAAAGCTGCGAGCCCACGATATCATCTATGTCGGCAGGTTGTCGCAGCTGGGCATGTTGCACCAATATGCTTTTTCTCATTCCCGCCTGCGACTGACGGCATATGATCGCCTTACCGACAAACAAAGCGGAACGGTCTTCGAAGGACAGGTCTATGTCGCAGATCAGTCCAACGCCAAGCCCGATTACGGCTATCTCTCCATACAAGCGAGACCCGCAGGCCGCACCCTGGTGATTATGGCTGGACTGGGTGATCGGGGAACCGCGGCGATCGCCGATCTATTGCACTCGCCCAAAGCCCTGGCATCTTTGAAGAAGAAACTGGGTAATGCCCGGCATTTCGAGGCATTATTCGAAGTGACGACTCTGCCGAGCCGCCCGACAAGCCGTCGCTTGGTCCTGCTAAATCCTCTTTCATGACGTTGATCTGCATATTATCGCTTGGCGCACAATTGATTTTCCTTTAAGCTTGAAACAAAGGAGAATGACGCGATGCGTATAGCGTGCCTGGGTGGGGGGCCTGCCGGATTATATTTCGCCATTTCGGCAAAATTGCGCGATCCGGCACATGATATTCATGTATTCGAGCGAAATCGTTCGGGCGAGACCTTTGGCTGGGGCGTGGTTTTTTCCGATCAGACGATGACGAATCTGATGCAGAATGACTCTGTGAGCGCAGAGGAAATGGCCAGCAGTCTTGCCCATTGGGACGATATCGAGGTGCAGGTTTCGGGCCGTTCCGTGATATCTTCCGGCCATGGCTTCATCGGCATCGGCCGCAAGCGATTGCTTGAAATATTGAGCGATCGCGCGAAGGCACTGGGCGTCACCATTCATAATGAATTTCCGTTCGATGCCGACCTGTCCCGCTTTGCCGATTTTGATCTGGTAGTGGCAGCAGATGGCATCAATAGCGAAGTGCGGACCGCCAACGCCGAAAAGCTGGGGGTTACGATCGATCAGCGAGCCAATAAATTCTGCTGGCTCGGCACCACAAAGCAGTTCGATGCCTTCGCCTTTCTTTTTGAGAAGACGCACGCAGGCTGGATATGGGCGCATGCCTATCGCTTTGACGAGACCCACTCCACCTTCATCGTCGAATGCTCACCGGAAACCTGGGAAGGCCTGGGCTTCGAAAATATGGAGCAGTCTGAATCGATCGCCCTGTGCGAAAAGATTTTCGCACGGCACCTGGATGGCAATCCCCTTATCACCAATGCCACGCATTTGCGCGGATCGGCTGCGTGGATCAATTTTCGCCGCGTGGTGTGCGAAAACTGGTCATTCGACAATGTTGTCCTGCTTGGCGATGCCGCGCATACCGCGCATTTTTCTATTGGTTCGGGGACAAAACTGGCTCTTGAGGACGCAATCAAGCTTGCCGAAGTTCTTGATCGACCGGGACTTGATCACCGCGCGGCGCTAAAAGATGCGTTGGGTGACTATCGCGATCAACGGCATATCGAAGTTCTCAAAATCCAGAATAGCGCCCGCAATTCGACCGAGTGGTTCGAAACGCTGGATCGCTATATCGGGTTCGAACTGCCACAATTCGCCTATTCGCTGATGACTCGCAGCCAGCGGGTCAGTCATGAGAATCTCAGGGTTCGTGACCCCGATTGGCTGGGCGGTGTTGAACGCTGGTTTTCGGGCGAAAACTCGCAAGATCATATCCCGCCACAACCCATGTTTACTCCTTTCACCCTGGCCGATATGCACTTGGCCAATCGGGTGGTAGTTCCTGCAATGCTGACCTACAGCGCCGACGAACAGGGATGCACCACTCCTTTTCACGCGGTGCATTATGGCGCGAGGGCATTGGGCGGGGTCGGGCTGATCATCACCGAATCCCTGGCCGTTTCCGCCGAAGGCCGGACCACCCTGGCCTGCCCCGGACTGTACGCCGAGGAGCAGCTTGACGGCTGGCAACAGATGGTGGCCTTCGCTCATCAACACAGCAAGGCCCGAATGTGCGCGCAGCTCAGCCATGCCGGACCGCGCGGAAGCTGTCAGATCCCCCGGGGAGCCAAGGGCATGGATGTCCCGCTGGATGAGCCCTGGCCGCTGATCGCTGCATCCGCTCAACCCTGGCGAACTGGAGGTCTCGTTCCCAAGGCGGCGGACAATGATGATCTTGATCGAATTTGCCAGGATTTCGTTGCAGCTGCGCGGCGCGCAGAAAAGGCCGGGTTCGACATGATCGAGATTCATGCCGGCCATGGAACGTTGCTGGCGAGTTTCCTTTCGCCCGCGCTCAATGCACGGACCGACAATTATGGCGGAAGCCTGCAAAATCGTTTGCGCTATCCGCTCCGTGTGGTTGAAGCGGTACGCCAAGTCTGGCCTTCCTCGAAACCGCTGGCCGTGCGTTTTTCCGCGAATGACTGGCTTGGGGAACAGGGCATGACTCCGGCCGATGCAGTCGTCACCGCGCGGGCATTCAAAAATGCCGGGGTCGACCTGATCGATGTGTCCGCGGGCGAGACGAGCCCAGACGCGAAGCCGGTATACGGACGGATGTTCCAGACTCCCTTTGCAGACCAGATCCGCAACGAAGCGGGGATATCCGTGATCGCGGTTGGCAACATATTCGAAGCGGATCAGGTCAACTCAATTGTCGCCGCAGGCCGCGCTGATCTTGTGGCGCTGGGTCGTCC
>CAWUKF010000269.1:0-3635 GCA_963922745.1 uncultured Sphingomonadales bacterium | reverse complement strand
CCCCCGACACATGGATTATGATTCCACTGCTCTAACCACCTGAGCTACTCCGCCAACCGGTTCCTCGATGGTCTTTGTCATCGTGAAACACTGTCTGGACCGCGGCGCTATAGTCACAGCGTTGGGTCCGGTCAACAAGCTCTAGCGAGAAAATACGCTAAACCTTGCACCGCCACCGCGATCCGCGCTAACAGCGCTGTCCAAGCCGAAATGAGGCACCAAGGGGCAGATATGAACGCATTTTATGACATCTTGATTGTGGGGGCGGGCCACGCCGGCGCCCAGGCGGCAATCGCGTTGCGCCAGAAGAATTTTGAAGGCTCGATCGGCTTGGTCGGAAACGAGAAATATCCTCCCTATGAGCGCCCGCCGCTGTCCAAGGAATATCTGGCCGGCGACAAGCCGTTCGAACGCATTTTGCTGCGCCCCGAAAGCTTCTGGGTGGAGCGCAATATCGACCTGCTCACCGGGCGCCGGGTTTCAAAGCTCGACCCGGTCGGCAAAACGGTAACCCTCGCCTCCGACGACGAGATTGGCTACGGCAAGCTGATCTGGGCGACCGGCGGCTCGCCGCGGATGCTCGACTGTCCCGGCAGCCAGGCTCGCAACATCCACGCCGTCCGGTCGCGCGCCGACGTCGACAAGATCATGGCGGCCCTGCCCACGGTCAACAAGGTCGTCGTTATCGGCGGCGGCTATATCGGCCTGGAAGCGGCCGCGGTCCTGACCAAATTGGGCAAGCAGATCACCATCGTCGAGTCGCTCGACCGGGTCCTTTCCCGTGTCGCTGGCGAAGCCCTCTCGCGCTTTTTCGAAGCCGAGCATCGCAGCCATGGCGTCACCATCGAACTGGAGGCAACCGTTGCCGGCTTTGAAACCGGCGAGGACGGCATTGCCACCGCGGTGACACTCGCGGACGGGCGCAAGCTGGAAGCGGACATGTTTGTCATCGGCATCGGCATCATCCCCGAAACCGGGCCGCTGGTCGCCGCCGGCGCCGCGACCGGCAATGGCGTCGACGTCGACCAGCATTGCCGCACCAGCCTCGAAGACGTTTACGCGATTGGCGACTGCGCCGCGCACAGCAATGCCTTTGCCGATGGCGCGATGATTCGGCTGGAATCGGTGCAGAATGCCAATGACCAGGCGAAGGTGGCCGCGCTCGACATATTGGGCGAAGAAACCGAATATGACGCCGTTCCGTGGTTCTGGTCGAACCAATATGATCTCAAGTTGCAGACCGTCGGTCTGTCGACCGGCCATGACGACTATGTTGTGCGCGGCGATCCGGCGTCCCGCAAATTCTCGGTCATCTATTATCGTGACGGCAAGGTCGTGGCGCTGGACTGCGTCAACGCCACCAAGGATTATGTGCAGGGCCGCAAGGCCGTGGTCGAGGGGCTGAACCTCGACAAGAACGAACTGGTCAATACCGAGATCCCGCTCAAGGAAGTCGGCATCCACTAGCCCCCGTCTCCGTGGGCGCAGCATAGGCAGGAGGCCCCAGTCCTTCTCCCGTGAGGGAGAAGGATGCGCAGACTTGGCAGCTTGCTGCCTAGTCGTAGCTGGATGAGGCTATTCTGCTTTCCGGAGCACAGAACACCCTCATGCAACGCCGCCTAATTCGCTGCGCTCATAAGGCTCTGTATCCTTCTCCCTCACGGGAGAAGAAAAAATGGGTTCCTGCCTCTATGAGCTCTTGGTTTCCGGATCACTGCAACTACCTCTAGCTCCCACGAAAGGGCCAGTTTCCGATATCCTGCCACGGACCATCCATGTAATAATGCAGCCCGATACCATGAATGACAAAAGGACGCGGTTCGAATGTCGTGGAAAGCTCTTCCAGCAGCCGCTTGGCCTCGGCCGGGATCACCTTGTTCTGCACCGTAATATGCAGCCTCGGTGTCTGCTGATCCTGCGCGGTCAGCAAGCCGGCGAAGCGGTCGGCCAGTTCCATCCTCAGCGCCAGCAGTTCCGGCGAATGCAGCCGATAGGCAACGCCGCGCCCGAGATGAATCAATCCCGATAGCGCGGCATCCGGCTTCGGCAGCTCTGCCGTCAGTGCCGACACAGCCGCCCTGATCTCGTCCAGCGCCTGCGGCGGCAGATGGTGAAACAGGGTGATATGAGCGCTGATCTGGTTGCGCTCGGGAGGAAAGTAACGCTTGCGCAGACCGTCGGCCCAGGCGAAATCCGCCTTTCCCATTTGCGCCGTCATGATGATCGGTTTGTTGAGGCGCTCCATCGCGCCACTCTATCGCGCATGAAAAAAACCGCGAGCAATTTCTCGCTCGCGGTTCCTTCGGGGGACAGGCTTTTGTCTAGGCGGCCTTGCGGGCAGTTTCGTTTTCATCCAGCCAGTTCAGCAGCTTTTCCGGGGTCGATTCGACATAGGGGTCATTGTCGACACCGTCATCGTTGATGCCGGGCTCTTCGAACCAGGCGCTGACGACGCCATCATCGGCAATCATCGAATAGCGCCAGCTGCGATCACCAAAACCGAGATGGTTTTTCTTGATCAGCATGCCCATACGCCGGGTGAAGTCACCCGATCCGTCCGGCAGCAGCTTGACCTTTTCCAGACCCAGCGACTTGCCCCACTGGTACATCACGAAGGCGTCGTTGACCGAGATGCAATAGACTTCATCAACGCCGCGCGCCTTGAACTCGTCATAGAGCCGTTCATAGGCCGGGCACTGCTCATTCGAACAGGTAGGCGTGAAAGCGCCGGGCAGCGAAAAGACGGCGATGCGCTTGCCGGAAAATAGTTCCTCGGTGTTGACGTCCTGCCAGCGGAACGGGTTTTCGCCCTCGACCGATTCATCGCGAACGCGGCTTTTCAGAGTGACTTGGGGGATATTTCTACCAATCATTATGATTCCTTTTGATTTGTGTTTTGCTTTTGCGTTGCCAGGCCATTGCCACGTGGCAGCTGATCGATCAAATTGCTTTTACAAAACAGACTGATTGACCTACTCGATCAATGAGCGGTTTCTCTTGAAACTTGTCCACCTCCCTCGCAACATTGCCCGACAAGATGAGGGAGAGGAAAAATGAATATGGTCCATCAAGCAAAAGCGCCGATCTGGTTCTGGATCGTGGGCGTGATCGCACTGCTCTGGAACGGCATCGGCGTGCTGGCCTATCTGCAGCAGGTGATGATGAGCGCCGAGCAATTTGCCGCGCTACCGGAGGTCCAGAGGGATTTGCTGTCCACGCAGCCGGTCTGGGTCACGGCAGCCTTCGCGATAGCCGTCTTTGCCGGCTTTGTCGCGTCGATCTGCTGGCTGCTGCGGAAGCGCATCGCGGTCCGGCTGTTTCTCGTGTCGTTACTGGCGGTGATTGTTCAGTTCAGCAGCTATTTTATCATCGACGGCTACCGGGAATATATGGCCGGCCAGGGCTGGCTGATGCCGGCGCTAATCGTGCTTTTTGCAATCGCTTTCCTGCTGATCGCATGGCAGGCCGAGAAAAAAGGCTTGCTGCGCTAGCTCAGGCCGATGTGCTGAACGGCGTGAAATCGGTATCTTCATCATAGATATCGACCCCTTCGCGCCGTTTCAGCCATCCAACCACGACATAGGTAACCGGCGTCAGCACCGCTTCCCATGTCACCTTGAGCAGCCAGTTGGTGA
>CAWUKF010000268.1:0-3659 GCA_963922745.1 uncultured Sphingomonadales bacterium | reverse complement strand
GCCAGTCGACCGACGGCCCGCTGTCGGGGTCCGCCACGCGGGCGGGCGCTTTGGCAGAGCTACTGCCTGCGCTTTCCGCCATCGGCGGCGTACAGCTTGCCAATATTGCCAGCATGGTCCCCGAAATCCAGCGCATATCTCTCTCCTCAACCGCTGTCATTTGCTACTGCGACAAAGCTGAACGCGCAATGTCTGCTAGCGGGTGAAAAAGCCGGACGTCTCTTCGTCCATCGGGAACATCAGCTCAATCCTGGTCTCGCCCGCCTTGGTATCCTGGACCGAGCCGAACTGCGCGATCACGGAGAACAGCGAGAGCCGCACCTCGCCGATCCGGAAGATGGTCGGGATCACCGCCTGGTTGAGATTGATCGACGCCATGTCGACCCGCCGGACCCGGTCATGCGCGGCCAGCCGGCCAGCCATCGCCGACAACTCTTCGTCGCCGCCCAGTTCGAGTATTTCAGTGCGCAGCCGGGATAGCGTCAGCACCGCGACTTCATCCCAATTCTCGATCAGGTCGAGACCGGCGGTCGCGATCAGAATGTCGATCAGATTGGCCGAACCGCCCGGCGCGGCGAGAGCGACGATCATCGCCGCGCCCTGATTGCTGGTGACGATATTCCAGTGGCGGTCAATGGCGTAGCCGGGAAAGGGATCATGGTGATCGAGCATTGTCGCGATCGCCTGGTTGACCGGTGCCAGTTCCGGGGCATCGTCGGACAGGCTGGGATAGACCGGCGCAAAACCGGCCGCATGCAGCGCCTGATTGGCGGCGGGACGGGGCAGCTGCAGCGCTTCCGACAGGCGCAGCACCATCGCCCTACTGGGATTGGCGCGGCCCGATTCGAGAAAGCTGAGATGACGCGCCGACATCTCCGCCTCGAGGCTGAGGTCGAGCTGGCTGAACCGGCGGACCTTGCGCCAGTCCTTCAGGATTGCACCAAATTCCGACGGCATGCCCTGTCCTTCGCCCTGTTCACGTGATTTTCCCGCCAATAGCACAAATCGCGCGCCACGCACTTACCCCGCAGGTAATTGTTTTGCGGGACGGTGCATGGTCAAAGGACGCGGAAACCGAAACAGGAGAAGTTCATGTCACCCCAAGCCTCCGGCCGCTATATCCGTATCGTCGGCAGTTTTTCCCTTCTGGTCGCGCTGATATTTGCCCTTGCGGGAGTGAACGACTTCACCGGTGCCAACGATCTTTTCTTCCGTCTCGCGTCGTCCGGCGGCAACGGCGTAGCCGGGTTGGACACGGCAGAGGCGAAACTGGCGATGGCAATTGCCGGCGGCGTTTTTGGCGGCCTGATGGCCATGTATGTCTTCATCACCGCACCGGGCGTGGAACAGGGCAGCGACCTGATCCGCAAGGGCTCGATCTATACATTTCTGGTCTGGTTTGGAATCGACAGCGGCGCATCGGTGGCGTCCGGCAATCCGCAGAATGTCATCCCCAATATCGTGTTTCTGGTCGTATATCTGGCACCGCTGCTGCTGGTAAAGCGACCGGCTTGAAGCTCCGGTGCTTCACACATTGCCTCAAGCCTAACCGCGCTCGTTCACATCCTTTACCCAGGGACCAAAGGGAGACTTGCCCAGCATCGCCACCTGGGTCTGCGCGCTGACCTGGTTGATTGCCAGTTGCGGCTTGCGGCCTGGATGGACCGGCAGGCGCAGTGGCCGTTTGCCTGGTGCCATCGCGATCACCGCAGCAATGGCGCGCGGCACATCTTTCGGATCGGTGGAGCCGCCGCTGTTGCGCAGCGCGCCGTCGACCAGCGCCTGATAGGCGGCCTTGCGCTCTTCGTCGGCCTCCTCCAGCATCGCCATGGTATAACGATTGCCATTCTCCCATATCTGGGTCGGATAGCCGCCGGGCTGCACGATGGTCACATCGACGCCGTGCGGGACCAGTTCATAGGCCATCTGCTCGCTCATCGACTCAACCGCGAACTTGGTCGAACTGTACAGCCCCATACCGGGCACCATCACCCGGCCGAGCTGGGAAGAAATATTGACGATCAGGCCAGATTTTTGCGCGCGCATCTTTGGCAGGGCAGCCCGCGCCACGCGCTGGTAGCCCATCAAATTGGTGTCAAACAGCCGCTGCATCATCGCCAGGTCCTGCAGCTCGACCGGCGCGCCGGTCCCGATCCCGGCATTGTTGATGACGACATCAAGCGCGCCGCCATTGCGCCGTTCGGCCTCGGCAACCGCCCGGGCCACGGACTCATCCGACAGGACATCGAGCTCCAAGATCGTGATATCCAGATTCTGGTCCGCTGCGGTCTTTGCCAGCGCCGCCGCTTCGGGACGCGGCAGATTGCGCATCGTGGCAAACACTTTCGCGCCCTGTTCGGCATAGAGTATCGCGCCCAGATAGCCGAAACCGGAGGAACAGCCGGTGATCAGAATCGCCTTGCCGGTCAGGTCCGGCGCAGCTTCGGCGGCGGTGGCCGGTCCGGTTGTGAGCGCCAAACCGGTGGCGGCAGAGGCCGCGAGCAACTGGCGGCGGTTGAGCGACGTCTTAGCATTTTTGTCAGCCATGCGAGGACTCCTAAAAACCAGAACCGCTGCTACACTAGCATAAATTCCGCCCCACGGTGAGACGGATTAGCAGGAGAACGAGATGCGGATTACGAGAGCCAGCGCGGCAGTGGGTGCAATGGTCGAGGATGTCGATGTCAACGAGCTGACTGACCAGCAGTTTGCCGATATCCGCGCTGCCTTTTTTGACCATGGCGCTCTGTTCTTCCGCGACCAGACGCTGACTCCCGAAGCGCATATCGCCTTTGCCCGGCGCTGGGGCGGGATTGATCTCAACCGCTTTTTTCAGCATCGCAAGGGCTATCCGGAGATTGCCGAAGTCCTCAAGGAGCCGGACCAGCAGCTCAATATCGGCGGCGGCTGGCATACCGATCACAGCTATGACGAGGCACCGGCCATGGGTTCGATCCTCTATGCGCTGGACATCCCGCCAACCGGTGGCGACACCCTGTTTGCCGGGATGGCGGCAGCCTATGAGGCGCTGGATGATGATATGAAGGACCGGATCAAGGATCTGAAAGCCCGGCACGGCAATGCGCATATTTTTGGTGCGGAAAGCAAATATCGCAAGGCAGTGGGTGACCGCTATACCAACGCCGATCAGGCCGGGCAGACCGCCGTCCATCCGGTGGTACTGACCCACCCGGAATCGGGCGCCAAGGGGCTGTATGTCAATCCCGGCTTCACGCTGGAAATCGTGGGCATGGACCCGGACGAGAGCAAGGCGCTGTTGCAGCAGCTATATGACCATATCGGGCAGGACCGCTTCCACCACCGCCACAAATGGCGCGAGGGCGATCTGGCGATGTGGGACAACCGGGCGACCTGGCATTACGCCCTGAACGACTATCAGGGCCATCGCCGCTATCTCAACCGGATCACGATCGAGGGCGTGGCTTTGGCCTAGCCGTGCGGGCAGCCGGGATGAGGTGTCTCTTGTTTTCCCGGCAGCACCCTAGCAGCAATCGGCCCGACCCGGCTGCGCCCGCACCATTGCAGTCGCTCCCGCTCGGGCACTCGGTCTCTTGTCCAAGCCATCGCTTCGCTATAGAGAGTCAGTCTGACCCATTCTCTCGCCAACGGAACCGCCATGACCCTGATCGGCCCCGCCT
>CAWUKF010000267.1:0-3659 GCA_963922745.1 uncultured Sphingomonadales bacterium | reverse complement strand
CTGAATGGTGAAATGGCGGCGACTGCCGACGCGCCCTAGCGCAGCAGGCTTTCAAACAGGGCCAGACCGTCGGTGCCGCCATGCTTCTTGTCGATGGCCCGCTCGGGATGCGGCATCATGCCCAGGACATTGCCCGCTTCATTGATGATCCCGGCAATATTGCGTGACGAGCCATTGATATCGCTACGATAGCGGAAGATCACGCGGTCCTCGTTCTCCAACCTGTCCAAAGTGTCATTGTCGGCAAAGAAATTGCCGTCATGATGAGCCACCGGAATCGAGATGGTGGCGTTCCTGGCATAGTCAGAGGTGAATATCGTGCTGTTGTTGTCAACCGCGAGTTCGGCATCCTTGCAGACGAAATGGATATTGCTGTTGCGCATTAGCGCTCCGGGCAAGAGCCCGGTTTCGGTCAGTATCTGAAAGCCGTTGCACACCCCCAATATCTTGACGCCGCGACCGGCTGCCTCGATCACCGGCTTGATGATCGCAGAGCGCGAAGCCATTGCACCCGAGCGGAGATAATCGCCGTAGGAAAAGCCTCCCGGAATGGCGATAATATCCAGTCCGGCCGGTAGTTCGCTATCACCGTGCCAGACCATGTGCGGCTTTTGTCCGGAAACCGTTTCCAGAGCGACAGCCATGTCCCGGTCGCAATTCGATCCGGGAAAAACGATCACTGCCGATTGCATCAGGAGGCCTTTTCCAGCGCGGCTTCGGGCAGTTCGATCGCGTAATTCTCGATAACCGTGTTGGCGAGCAGCTTGTCGCACATTTTCTCAATCTCGTCCGGTGTGACGGACTGATCAACATCGATTTCGATCAGCTTGCCGGCGCGGACATCGTTGACACCCGAAAAGTCCAGGCTTTCCAGCGCGTGATGAATGGCCTTGCCCTGCGGATCCAGGACACCTTCCTTCAGTGTTACAAATATTCTGACTTTCATCCTGCGCCTCGCATTTTTCGGTCGACAATGTCGCCTTGCTATAGCGACAAGATTGACCGGGGCAAGAGCAAGAACCCAATTTGGAAAGGTGATCGGCCCCGAACGCCGCAATGGCGCATCAGAAATAGCGGGCGAACTTAAAATTCACGCGGTGGCGGCTCATTTCATACAGGGCATAATTGCTGTCAACGCGCGAGTAATTATAGTCTATCGACGGCGAAAACCCGAGCACTTTGACTTTTCGGCTGCCGACATAAGCCCGGGCGAAGCCACGCCAATCGTGGCGATTTTCGGTCGAGTAGAGCAGCAGCGGCGCATCAAATTCGGAACGACTGATGCTGGCTGAAACGCCAGCGTTGAGACCAAGTGGCAATTCTCCACCCAAACCAAGATTGACGCCGTAGTTTACGCTGGAAAATCCGTCGGCATTGAGCAGATCGCGGCGGGCAAAGACGCTGGCCGAGGCGATCAGGGACTTCCCGACCAGATGCTCGTAGGTCGCATTGGCACCAAGCTGCCAGCCGCTATAGGCATTGCTGAGTTGCGATTCCGTCCGGCGAGCATCGAGTTCGATACCCACTCTCTGGCCTTCGCTTAGCGCCTGCTGATAACCCAATCGAGCACCATATTCGCGGGTGGCAAGCCGACCGCCATACCAGCGTTGCAGGCCTACCGCCTGCAGGGAGACACTGCTGTAGCGGGCAATCCGCAGCTCGGGGCCGGCGGCGACCTGAACAACGAAATCGTCCGCCGACTTCCCCTTGTAGTTGATGATCTTGCTATCGGCATCGAACAGCAAGGCCAGCCGGTCACTGGTCTTTATCCGGACGCCGCCGGAAAAACCCGCGGTCTGGCCGATGCCGGAACGCTCGCGAGCATTGTCGTCCAGCTGCAGGGGCAATTTGATCGGGCCGAAATTGATATCGATGGTTTCGGCGTCGGTTGCACCGTTGATATTGGTGTCCGGCGCGAAGCCGAAATCGAAGCTGAATCGCCAGATCCGCTGGTCGCGCAAAACGCTGCGCGTATTGCGGATGGTCCGGGCGATCTCGTCCGGCAGATTTTCGTCATTCTGGGCCAGCCGGAAATGATAGTCCGCGCTCGCTTCCTTGCCACTCAGCAAATAGGCGCGGGCCAGTTCCAGTCGTACCCGGGTCTGGCCTGGATTTTCGTCGAGAATCGAGCGGAATTTCCGGATCGCTCCCTTAACGTCGCCGGTTTCGATGGCGATATATCCGGCCAGAAACGCCTGTTGCATCTGCATGTCAGGGACCTGCCCCAACGCTTCGACCAAAGGCATGGCTGCCTGATATTGCTTGGCGTGGATCAGGGATTCTGCCTTCGCCAACAGTTGACCGGGTGTTACCTGGACATGACACCGGCCAGACTCATCACAGTTCGGCGGGATGATCTCGGCTACCTCTGCTGCAGCTTCGGATGCAAGCGGCAGGACCGGCTGCGCTGAAGCGGTAGCGGGTGACGCTGCAACCAAGATGGACGCAACTGTGGCTTCGACCAGAATATATTTGGGGGACACAGCTAGTCCTTACGGCCTGTGACCGACAAATGTCCCCAGAATATCGATCCGCTCGTCCGGCGTGCCACCGACAATGCGGTAGCCGCCGCCCACTTCGCTCCCGTTAGGACCATAGAAGGCCCCGTCGATGCTTGACCCGGCGATAACCATGTCGAAGCGATTGCCACCGGGATTGACGAACCAGGCTTCGTTGAATTGTCCGAAAAAGCCCCCGGCGCTGACCAGATTGATAGACCCGGCACCATTGGCGCGGAAGAGCGCATTTTCCATGATCGTATGCTGGCGGCTGGTTCCGTCAAAGAGCGGGGCACCGACCTTGCCGTTAAGCGACAGTGAAAAGGTGTTCGCGCCGAAATCGACGCTGGTTGTGGCGCGGCCCGCGATCCACTGAAAATACGTGTCAAAATTGCCGATCTTGTCGGGTTGGTCGTTGAATACCATCGACGCCAGCATGGAGCCTTCAAACGAACCGGTGCCGGTTGTGGGAACCTGATCATTTGGCGTGATTTCCCCATAGGCAAATGCGCCCCGCTCAAACAGGTTGTTCTGACGGATAAATTCCGTCGTCGAACCATCGGGATTATCGAGAGTGACATTGGTGACACTGGCGTTGTTGCGCAGATAGCCGGCAAAGGTCACATATTTGGTTTCGGTACCTGGCGTCTGGTAGAAGAATGTTGTCGCTTCATAGCTTCCGGCCTGACCGGGATCGACAAGGCCGAAGGCAAACTCACCTGGAATCGGGCTGGTGATATTGTTGGACGTTCCGGTTTCGAGATAGTTCATGCCCTGGATGCCGAACTGCGTCGATCCCAGATTGGGCGTGCCGAGTTGCGGTTCGACCAAGCCGCCAAAATTGGTCCGGTGAAGCGGGTCCTGGAAACGGCTTGTGGCCGTCGTTCCGGCCAGATTGTTCGTGAAACTCACATTGAAAATGGCGTCGCGCGGATTATAGGCGATGGTGAGATTGCTGTTGCGGACCGTCGTGGCGTCACCCTGATAGAGCTGGCCATCCTGTCCGGCACCGGTGCTGCCAGGCGCCTCGACGGTATATTGATAGCTGTGGGAGGCCCCGACCGCTTTATAGGTCTTGGGCTCGGTGGGATCGACAAATGTGTGGGTCTGACCACCACCGCCGCCAGCGCCGCCGCCGCCAGTGGTTCCGGTTGGCGGAGC
>CAWUKF010000266.1:0-3674 GCA_963922745.1 uncultured Sphingomonadales bacterium | reverse complement strand
CTTCGGCTTTTCCGGCGACAAGGCGACGATCAAGGTCGGCAAACTGTCCGGCGGCGAACGGGCGCGGCTGGCGCTGGCGATGATCACCCGCGATGCGCCGCATCTGCTGATCCTCGATGAGCCGACCAACCATCTCGACGTCGACGCGCGCGAGGCGCTGGTCCACGCGCTCAACGAATATAGCGGCGCCGTCATCCTGGTCAGCCATGACCGCCATATGCTCGAACTGACCGCCGACCGGCTGGTCATGGTCGACAGCGGCAAGGCCGAGGAATTTGCCGGCTCGCTCAAGGATTATACCGATTTCGTTCTTGGCCGGAACCAGCCCGGAACCTCGTCCGGCAAGGCCAGTGGCGGCAACCGGAAGGACGAACGCCGCGCGGCAGCCGAACGGCGCAAGCAACAGACCGAATTGCGCAAGAGTGTCACTTCCGCCGAAAAACAGATGCAGGTACTTGCCGGGGATATCTCCGCCATTGACCGGGCGATGTTCGATCCCGCCTCGGCCGATCCGAAACATGCCGATCTGGCGATGTCCGACCTGATGAAATTGCGCGCCGAAACACAGGACCGGCTCGACAAGGCCGAGGCCCTCTGGATGGACGCCACCGACAAGCTCGAACAGGAAAATGTCGATGCCTGACCGGTCCGCCCGATGACCGGCTCCTGGAAGGTCTCGATCCCCTGCACCCGGGCCGAGGCGCGGGCGCTGGCCGAGGACAATCTGTTCATCAGTTCAAGCGACTCGACGCCGACCATCGTCGCCAGCGAGATCGACGCAAGGCATCCCGACGCATGGATGATCGACGTCTATTGCGAGACCGAACCGGAACCCGACCTGATCGGCCATCTGATGCAATTGTCGCCGTCAGCCAGAGACGCTGGCGTCGACCCTATCCTTGAACAGCTCGGCGACGAAGACTGGGTTTCGCTCAGCCAGCAGGGCCTCGAGCCGCTCCGCGCCGGGCGATTCCACGTCCACACCTCCAGCGACCAGCCATCGTCCGATCCGAAGCTGACCAATATCGCAATCGATGCCGGTCGCGCCTTTGGCACCGGCCATCATGAAACGACGATGGGCTGCCTGCAGAGCCTCGACCAGCTCCGCCGCACCGGCCACCGCTTCCGCAATATCGTCGATGTCGGTACCGGCACCGGCCTGCTCGCCTTTGCCGCTCACCATCTCTGGCCGGAAGCGAAAATCATCGCCAGCGATATCGACCCGGTCGCGGTTACCGTCACCGACGCCAACGCGGAGCAGAACCGGATCCCGCTGGGCAACGGTCGCAGCCATATCCGTCTGGTCCAGAGCAACGGCCTCGACCATCCCGCGCTCCGCAACCGGGCCCCGTTCGACCTGATCATCGCCAATATCCTGGCCGGTCCGCTGGTCGCCCTCGCCCCGCAGATCACCGCAGCATCAAAGCCCGGCACGGTGCTGCTGCTCGCCGGCCTCCTCAGCCGCCAGAAAGCCGAAGTCGTCCGCGCCTATGTCCGCGAGGGCTTCCGCCTCAAGCACTCCCGTCTCGACAATGAATGGCCGTGCCTGACTCTGGTCAAGGCAAAGAAATACGGCTGGACCCGCAAACCACACCGCAGGAAATCACCGCTGGCATCGGATTATTTCGGGGAGTGCTGATTGTGCTCCGCACTTGATGCGGAGCTCTGGCGGCAAGAGAGCGTTATGCGGCACCAGCTCCGCATCAAGTGCGGAGTACCGAACCTTCAAACAACCGTAGCTTCACCCTTCGACCGCGCATAATCCTGCGTCCCCTCGGTCAGCACCTCGTCGCCTTCTACAATCTCGGCAATCCTGATATCCGGCAGATCCGCGATCCGATCATAGACCGGCTTGAAATCGGTCTCCACCGTCACTCGCAGCAGCTCGTCGAGGCTGGGAATGACAAAATAATTCTGCTGATAATCGTCGATCCGATATTCCGTCCGCAGCACCCGCTCCAGATCGAACAAGATACGGTTGGGGCTGGGATCGTCGAGCGCAAAGACGCTCTCGCCATAGCTCGACACAATGCCTGCGCCATATATCCGCAGACCCTCTGCTTCCCGGATCAATCCAAACTCGACAGTATACCAGTAGAGCCGCGCCAGCTGCTTCAGCGTGCCGAATTTCAGCGCCCGCAGCCCGCCCCGCCCGTAAGCCGCCATATAATCCCCGAACCTTGGATCGGCGAGCATCGGCACATGGCCGAAGACATCGTGAAAAATATCCGGCTCCTGCAGATAGTCCAGCTGGTCGCGCCGGCGGATGAAATTGCCGGAGACAAAGCGCCGGTTGGCGAGATGGTCAAAAAACACATCATCCGGCACCAGTCCCGGCACCGCGACAACCTGCCAGCCAGTGGCATCCATCAATATCCGGTTGAGCTCGTCGAAATCGGGAATGCCGGGCCGCGACAGTTTCAATATGTCGATACCGTTCAGAAACGCCTGCGCCGCTCGCCCCGGCAGCATTGTCTGCTGGCGCGCGAACAATATGTCCCAGGTCTCGTGATCCTCGTCGGAATAGCTCTGCCAGTCCTGGTCGATCGTCCAGTCGGCATTTGCGTGCGCTGGCGGCTTGTCATAGACATGGGTTTCGGATGTACTCATGATTTCATCTTACAGCAAAAAAGGTTTCAATGACAACTACAGCGCATAAATGGCTGAGAAACACGGGCTTTGCGCTTGCCTCCGTCATTGCGCTCTACCTGCTGGCCGCGCTCGTCGGCAGCCTGATCCCGGCCAATGCGGCGTGGCGCAGCCCGGACGACGGCATCGAGCTGTTTGTCGAGACCAACGGCCTGCACACCGGCATTATCATGCCGATATGGAGCGATGTCCACGACTGGACCCCACTGGTCCGGCCCGAAGATCTCGCCGACCCGTCTCGCTACGGCAGCCATATTCTGGTCGGCTGGGGCCACGAAGGCATCTACCGCAACACCCGCACATGGTCGGATCTGCGGGCCAGCGACGCGATCAGTGCGATTATCGGCAGCGACCAGGTGCTTATCCACGTCGATCACCTGCAATATCCACAGGCTTATCCCCATTATCGGCGCAGCCTGAAGGTCAGCCCCGCCCAATATCGCAAGATCGCAGCCGCCATCGAGGAGAAATTCCTGCTCGACGACCATTTCCGCTCGCAACCCTCGCCCGGCTACGGTGCCTCCGACCTGTTCTACCGCTCGCACGGACATTATAGCGCCTTCCACACCTGCAACAACTGGACCGGCGAAGTCCTGCAACAGGCGGGCATCCGCACCGGTCTGTGGACCCCCTTTCAGGGCGGCGTGATGCGCTGGTTTCCGGAAAGCACCGACTGAACCCCCGGCGTCAGGGCAAGAATGCCGTTAGTGGTGAGCCTGTCGAACCACGCCCTTCGCCTTGCAACAATCTTCCGATCCTTCGAAGCCCTCGGCATAAGCTGCGATTGCGCTATCCCGCCACAATCGCCTGCAGCGCGGTGCCATCCCTGATCGTCACATAGCCATAGCCCGGCTCGATAATCCCGGCTTTCTGCAGCCCGGCTAGCGCTTTGCCCAGCGAAACCCTCGAGACCCCGACCAGATCGGCAAGATCCTGCTGCGTCGCCATGATCCGCGTCCCGTCCGGCCGGTCACCGCACAGCTCCAGCAGCGCCTGCGCGAGCCGCTGCGGCACCGACAGGCTGC
>CAWUKF010000265.1:0-3678 GCA_963922745.1 uncultured Sphingomonadales bacterium | reverse complement strand
GCGCTCGACGAGATTGCCGAGGCCGGTTACTGGCGGATCGGACTGGACGGTGATGCCGGTGATGAACTGGAAGGCGCGATGGGCACGGGCAAGCTTGCGCTGGTCATGGGCGCGGAAGGCGAAGGGCTAAGGCAGAATGTCGCGGCTCATTGCGATGCTCTGGCGCGGTTGCCGATGAGCCCGCGGATGGAAAGCCTGAACGTTTCCAACGCCGCCGCCATTGCCCTATATGCGGAGTATACCAGAAAACGGGGAGAATAGTCGTGGGGACATATTACAGGTGGGCATTGGCCCTGGTCGCACCCTTGTTGCTGACCGGTTGTTTGCTGATTCCAGGCAAGTTTGAATCGCAATTGCGGCTGATGAACGACGGGACCTACAGCTTTACCTATAATGGCCAGATGCAAATGGCTGAAGGCGACGACAAACCGATGTCTGCGCAATCCGGCATGGCGGATGATGAAGCTGGCGATGGCAGCCAACAGGATGATGCCGAGAAAAATCTCGCGATGAGCGCCATTTTCGGTGGCGCGATGCCGGGAGACGATGAGGGCCTGGAAAAATTCGCCGAGCAGCTCGCCAAATATGATGGCTGGAACAAGGTTGAATATGTCGGCAACAATCTATTTGAAGTCGAATATTCGGTCAGCGGACATTTCGACCAGATGTTCGCCTTTCCCACTATACCGGGAGCGACCATGCAATTTCCCTTCGTGCAGATCATCCGGCGCAGCGGTGGCGAACTTGAAGTGCTAACTCCAGCGATGGCGGGACCGGGCGGCCTCGCCGGTGCCATGGGACCGATACCGACGGGCGGGTCTTCCGAGAAAACGAAGATGGAACCGATTGACGGTGTCTTCACCATTGTCACCGACGGTGAAGTTCTGACCAACAATACGGAAGATGGCCTGACCCTAAACGGATCGACCAAGAACATGCGCTGGAAGGTGGACGGCACCGGCGGGCCGGACGGCAGCCCGCGCGCGATCATCAAACTGGCCCGGTAGCGAAGGCTACTCGCGCCATTTTATCGCACAAAAAAGGGAGCGTCTAAACAACGCCCCCGTTTTTTCGTTCAGACGGTTCAGTCTTCTTCGGCGATCCGGACTTTCAGGCCGTCCAGTTCGTCCGAGACCTCGATCTGGCAGCTGAGCCGGGAAAAGTCGTCGCGATGATCGCTGCTTTCGAGCAGATCATCCTCGTCTTCACTCATTTCCGGCAGTTTCGCCTTCCAGTCGGCATCAACATGGACATGGCACGTAGCGCAGGAGCAGCAACCGCCGCACAGCGCCAGCAGCTCGTCAAAGCCATTGTCGCGAATCGCTTCCATAACGCTGATCCCGCTATCGACGGAAATCGCTTTTTCTTCACCGTCGCGGCCGGTTACGTGAATCGTTGGCATAGCTACCCCTCGTAGAGACTGTTAATAGAAAATCCCGCACGCTATGTCTGCACCGCCCGAAAGAATCAAGGGCCGAAACGGGGACGCGAAATCGATGGGCCTATCAAAAGAAATGATCAAAGCCGGGCTGGACCATGTCAGCGCTATCGAGCCGATGCTCGCGACAGCCGTTGCCCAATCCGGCTATCCGGAGCCCAGGATCCGTCCAGAGGGTTATGAAACCCTGCTCCGCACCATCGTTGGGCAACAGGTCAGTGTCGCCTCGGCAGCGGCGGTCTGGAACAAGCTGGAAGCGCGACTAGGGACAGGCTGTCCGCCGGACGCGCTGATTGCCACCGAATTTGACGAGTTGCGGGCGTGCGGGTTGTCGCGTCAGAAACAGGGCTATGCCAGAAGCCTGGCAGAGCTGATCCTGTCCGGCGGACTCGATCTCGACAATCTGCCGGAGCATGACGAAGAAGCGATCGCGCTGCTCACCAAAATCAAGGGTATTGGCCGCTGGTCGGCGGAAATCTACCTGCTGTTTGCCGAGGGGCGGGCCGATATCTGGCCCGCTGGCGACCTGGCGATCCAGGCCGGGGTCGGCCATTTTCTCGGGCTGCCGGAGAGGCCCTCGGAAAAGGATGTGCGCGCGATCGCCGAAGCATGGTCCCCGCATCGCGGGGCAGTGGCGATCTTCACCTGGCACCATTATCATGTGATGGTGATGTAGCTGGATCCACCACAGTCATTGCGAGGAGCGAAGCGACGCGGCAATCCAGAGCCTCTATCCGCCGTCGCGGGCGTCGTGCCGCTCTGGATTGCTTCGCTGCGCTCGCAATGACGTCCGTTGTGCGATGCATTACTGTTCCTGATCGCTAAATATCCAGTGGGTGGTTCCACCAGGCGGTATCGGTAAAGGCACGCATGTCGAGCTCGAAAGTCCATGCTGACCGGTGCTGATGGGCGATATGGAAATAGGTGTCGGCGATTGCCGACGGTTCCATGATTTCGTCTTTCCCCTGCCCCTTGCTTTCCAGCAATTTTGCAAAACGCTCCGGTCCGAGCAGCTTGCCAAGCGTATCCGGCGCATTGACGGCGCTGTCGATCAGGATATGGGCGACGTGGATATTCTGCGACGCGAACTCCGCGTTGAGAGTCTGGCAGAGCATCCGCCGTCCGCCCATTGCCGCAGCATGGCTGTGCTGGCCTGCATTGCCGCGCATCGCGGAGGTGGCGGACGTGACGAGCAGCGCGCCCCCGCCCCGTTCGACCATTTTCGGAAACAGCTTTTGCGCGACGCGGAACAGCCCGAGATTGCCGATTCGCCAGCCCAGTTCAAAGGTCTTGAGTGGTGTGGCCGCCAAAGACCGGTTACCGATCTGCGCACCGAGATTATAGACCAGCACATTGATCGGCCCGATATCCGCTTCGATATCGTCGATCAGTTTCTCGATCGCCCCTTCATCAACAACATTCAGCAGATGGCCGGACGCAGAACCACCAGCCGTCTCGATCTCGGCTACCATCCGGTCGAGACCGGCCTGGTCGCTGCGGCGGCACAGCGCGGCGTGATAGCCGGCCTCGGCAAACCGCTTGCCAACATGGCCCCCGATACCCGCGCCCGCACCAATTATTACGCAAACGTCGGTCATGAGGGCATCCTTTTATCCGGCGTGGTGCCAGCTATTTGAGAGACGGATTGAGCCGCATGACTTCTTCCATGAAGGAGCGCGGCTTTTTCCAATTGGCGGTTTTCATGTTGGTTTTGAGATCCAGCGTCTGGATCGCGTCATTGATGAAATGGACGCAGTTGCGCTTGTTGAGGCTGTAGCTTTTCTGGGGAATAGCCTGCCATTTTTTTACGACGGCCATCAGCTGGGCATATTTTTTGTCATCGACATTGACGGTGAAATGCGGGTTGCTCTGGGCAATATATTTGGGCGGCGGTCCATGGACATGGCCCTTTACCGAACCGAACAATATGCCCGGCGTCACATTGACGGCGGTAAACCCGTAGGCGGCGTCGATCTTCTTGCCGTTAGCCAGTTCGCCCTTGGCCACAAAGAAGGCGTGCGGGAAATTCTTGCCGAAGTCATGCGAATAAAAGGTCACGGCCACTTCTGCCCGAGCCGCCACCGAAAAACAGGCCATCAGCAGCAGCGAGGCCAGACCGCCCATTCTCAATATATATGCCAAACCAGATTTCACATTCATTCCTTCAACTTGTCGTTCAGCCAGCGTGCAGCCTGTTTCGGGGTTTTCTTGTCGTCTTCGCGATCGACCATATAATTGGC
>CAWUKF010000264.1:0-3683 GCA_963922745.1 uncultured Sphingomonadales bacterium | reverse complement strand
CAATCCAGTCTTCAGTGATGATTGGAGGCGGATTGGCGCCGACGTCGCGCAGGACGATCTCGTCCAGCGGACGCCGCTCACGCCAGCTTTGCGTGAAACTGTCGGCCAGTTCCCGGGTAAGCGAACGCGTGATCCGCGCGCTGGCATCGATGCGTAATAGTCTAGTCATTTTTCAAGTCTCCTGCAGTGGCGGCAAGCTCTGGTCAGCGGGTAATCTCGCGGTCGAAGTGGACGCGGTTAACCTTCCCGAGGGATATCGACTGTCTGCGTGACAGAATGGACCAGATTTGCCCTTGCATCAGCCCATGTCGACGAGGTCGGTCGTCCAGGCGTTCGGTTCAAATGCAGCGTCCAGCTCGGTGGCAGCGATATGGTTGGTATAGTTCGACATGACCTTGAGGGCCGTACCGAGAACAACTTCCAGAATATTCTGCCGGGTGTAGCCCGCGCCAAGAAATGCTTCGACATCTGAAGTTTCGGGCCAGCCGCGCGTTTTGTTGATCACGGCGGCGAAGGTACGAAGCGCCTCTAGCTTCGGATCATTGATCGGCGTATCGGTGCGCAGGGCTTCAATTATATCTCCCGGGATACCGGCACCTTGAGAAATGGAAGTGTGGGCAGCCATGCAATAATGGCAGCCGTTCAACCTGTTATTCGTCATCAGAATGATTTGGCGCTCGGCCTCTGACAGATCGGTTTTGTCGAAAATTCCGGCCAGCGTCATATAGCCTTCGAGCAGGGCCGGGGCCTCGGCCATCGTTCCCAGCAGGTTGGGGACAAAGCCGTATGCGCTTTTGGCGGCATTCAGCAGTGGCTGTGCGTCTTGGGAAGCGGTTTCGAAGTTGTGGATGGTGAAAGATGTCATTTCAATTGGTCCTTTGAACGGGTCCGTGCCCGGTGAAAGGCGCGAACGGGAGAGGGTAGGATGCCGGAATGGACGGCTGGCTTTGGGGGATAGCCAGCCGTCCCGCGGGGGTCAGAGATCTTCGACCTTGCTGTGCTGGATGGTCGACCATTTCTCTTCAGCCATACGCAGGGTTTTTTCCTTGTCCGCGAGGTAACGCTGGAAAACAGCGGCGTTGACGAAGAGGTAGAGCTTGCCATCAACGACGTCCGCGTAACGCGGATCGCCATCGAGTTTCTTGCCGAGCGCAACCGCATAGGCACAGAAACCACCATATTGCGGGAGATAACGCTCTGGATCGGATTTGAAGCGTTCAGCCGTCAGGTCGGACGCAAAATAATAGGTCACGCCATCGTGAATAACCGCATGGCTTGCTTCGCCAGGCGCAACAGCGCTCATCGTGCTGAGCACCACCGTGTCGACGCCATGGACGCCCAATCCGGCGCCATCCTGCGTATAGCCATTGGTAACATTATATTCGTCAGCCGCATGAGCGGGTGCCGCGAAGCCTGCGGAAAGCGCGATGGCGAGGGCAAAGCTAGTTGGAAAAATACGCATAATTTATCTCCTTGGTGTTTTGAAAAAGGGGGACGGTGACCGATGAAGCCGGGTTCGGGGGGCAATAGGCGTTCCCGGTCACCGTCCGGTCGGCTGGAGCAGGGGGAGAGGGGTCAGTGGCTCCAGCCGAAAACTAAGAGGGTTGGGTTATTTGCTGCGATAGGCAGCCCTGATCGCATTGACAGTGTTGTCGGTGTTGTCGACAGCACTGGCAATCATGCGAAAGTTCACGAGCGAAGCGTCGTAACCGTTATAATGCTCGGTGATCGCACCGGCGGTCGCATCGTTAACAACCATGACTTCAAAGCCTGCCTCAATCAGCGATCGCATGTGCGATTCCGTGCAAAGGTTCGAGGACATGCCGCCCAGGATTACCTTGGATATCCCTGCCTTGCGCAGCTGCAGGGCCAGGTCGTTGCTGTCAGGCCCGTAAACCTTGTGCGGGCTGGTCACGACTGTGCGACCATTGTTGATGTAAGACTTGTATTGCTCGAGCCAGTCAGCACCTGAACCTTCAAAAGCTTCGAGGGTCAGGGCATGCAGGCGGTCGAACATGCCGATGGAGTGCATCAGCGTTTCAAGCGTGCCTTCGTACTGCCAGCGATGGTCGGGTTTGAAATAATAGTGGGGAGAGACGAACACCGGCATGCCGGTTTGATCGGCAACCTTGAACAGCGCTCCCAGATTTTCAACGGTGCGGTTCTTGGTGATGCTTTCACCCACGACGCCCCAGGTCACGCCGTTGGGCGACAGAAAGTCGTTTTGCGGGTCAGTGATGACGATCGCGGTTGTCGCAGGATCAATCTCGAATCCCGGCATCGGCAATCCGTCGTTGACCGGCGGTTGGGTTGCGGATGCAGCGCGGGATTCTTCCTGTGCGGCTGCGCCGCCGGCAGCCATGCCAGTTGTTGCGATAGACGCGAGCAGGGCAAATGCCAGCTTGCGCGAAGATTTAGGAGGGTGGTTCATCATTCATTCCTCAGCAAGTGTTTCAACCTGCCAACTCGCCTTGGGTCATATATCCGGACCAACAGATCAAATAGTGTGATTCGGCGGAAGCATCCTTGGAGTTGACGATCACTGGATTAAGCCGACAGAGGGCGCCGGTTCTTGTCCGTGGCTGCCAAAAATTTGATCTGGTGTGCCAAATTTGCAGAAATGCGTTATACGAAGCATTGGATCGGCAACGACGGGGTAGGCAGGACGCACATTGGTAGAAGTTTCGAGCCTTTTCGCCCGTAAGGCGATCGCTCAGGCGGAGCAGGCGGTCGCCAATCGTGCGTTGGCGCGCGTCGGCATAGCGCGCGAACTGCTCTCCGACCCCGCGAACCACATACCTGTGCAACAGCACCACCGCCTGTTTGAAATATTGGCTCGGGAAGAACGCCCGGAAATCAGCTTCCACATGCGAACATCGGCTTCGATGCGTTGCGAGGAGTTTGGTCCGCTCGGGCTGACGATCAAATCGGCGCCTACGCTGCGACGATCGTTCGAGCGGCTTGATCGCTATGCTAGGCTCTATAATCACTATTCCGTCTTCGCCTTGGCGGACAAAGGTTCGGAATGCTGGTGGATGAACCGCAAGCCGGTCCCGGAAAATGATGGCGCCAAGCTGTCGAACGAAGCGGCGCTGGGAACCTTTGTCTCGCTTTGGCGCGATGCGAATGGCGACGAATTCAACCCCAAGCGTGTCCAGTTCACTCACCTGCCGGTGGGCGATGTGCGGCCGCTCGAAGAACATTTCAAATGCCCGGTGACCCACGGCTCTGAAGTTGACGCGATTATCATGCATCAACAGGACGTTGATCGACCAAACCGCGTCGGAGACCAGCATATCTGGAAATTTCTCCGCGAGCATCTGGAGGAAATCCTTCGCACTACCCAACCGAATCGGATTGATCGCGAGGTGGTAATCCAGATTGCCAACAGCCTGAGCGATGGCGTGCCGCGCCTCGAGGATGTGGCATGCCATCTGGGCATGGGGAGCCGTACCTTGCAGCGCCGCTTGTCGGATCTGGGGCACAGCTATCAATCCCTGGTCGATGAGGCACGACGGGAGGTGGCTCTCAAGCTAGTCGGCGAAACCAGCCATTCGCTGGTGGAGGTTGCGTTCCTGACCGGCTTTTCGGAACAAAGTTCCTTCACCCGTGCCTTCAAGCGATGGTCGGGAAAAACGCCGCGGACCTATCGCGGTGAAGGGCCGAGAGTGGCGGCTGTCCAA
>CAWUKF010000263.1:0-3717 GCA_963922745.1 uncultured Sphingomonadales bacterium | reverse complement strand
TAGGACTCGGCCAGCTCCACTCGGTTGCGCCCGGCAATTTTGGCGCGGTACATGGCCCGGTCGGCACTGGCGATGCTGTGGGGAAGGTCCCGGCGGGATTCCCATTTCGCAACGCCGAAGGAACCGGTGACGGTCAATCCCTCGGGCCATTGCGGATTTCGGAATGTGGCCAGCCGCGCCCGCAGACGCTCGGCAACCGCTACTGCCGCTTCAATCGGGCACCCGGCCATTGCGATGATGAATTCTTCACCGCCCCATCGTGCCGTCGCCTCGTCGCAACGCGCGGACAGATCATTCGGCCGCACAACGCTCTTCACGATCTGGGCGGTCGCGACGAGCACCGCATCGCCCGTTTCATGACCAAAATTGTCGTTGATCGCTTTAAAATGATCCAGATCGATCAGGATCAGGCAGATATCGGTGTCCGGAGTCCGTTCCCGAAGCTCCGACAGTTTTGACTGGAACGCGCGGCGGTTGAGCAGCCCGGTCAGGCTGTCATGTTGGGCCAGATATTCAGATTGTTTCAGTGCTTCTTCCAGATGGAAGGCGAGATATTCTTTTTCCAGTTCGTTCAGCACGGCCGTGCGGGTCTGTTTGGCTTGCAGATCCGTCATCCAGAGCAGCGATGGCGGCAGTAGCAGGGTGGCAATCAGCGGCAGGGGACCCAGAATATTGTAGAAATAGATTGTCTGGGGCAACAGCGTTGCAATGAAACCGATAATCACGCCGATGCTCAATATGCGGACCGGTGCGTTGATCATCGCGGAAATCGTGATCGTGACGATCAGGGTCAGGCAAACAAATAATGGGCCGAGGCCCTGACCCAAAACCGCCGCAACCGGGAGCATCATGAGACCCCAAACTGCTCCCGACAAAGTTTCCACCCCCACATAGGCGGCAAAGAGAATCTTGAGAGGCTCGTCCCCATCCAGCTTGCGGCGCAGGCCGCTATTGATGATGGTGACAACCGCCTGAAGGCAGAACTGTACCGCGATAAGGCTCCACATCAGCATTTCCGTGCCAATCCCGATCACGGCAAAGCCCATCAGGGCTGCAGCGATCAGCAGGGGTATCTGAACGGTTATCCCGCCGGCCAGCAAACGGTGGAGCAGGATCGTCTGGATCCTGTCCGGCTCAATCTCGCCGACTTGTAGCGGCTTGGCATTGGCCCTGATCGTTTCTGGGGCGTTCATTTTCATAATGGGGCTCGAATTTTGAGAAACTGATACACACATTAAACGGCAGAAGCGGCCGATATTAACCGGGAAAGGTTAAGCTGCCGTTGCAGGAGGGTCAAAAAAACGATCGCGGTCGGCGGCGACTGCGCTACCCCGCCCGAGGATGCGAATTCTGATAGACATCCAGCAAATGCGCCGCATCGACCGCCGTATAGACCTGCGTCGAACTCAGGCTCGCATGGCCCAATAATTCCTGCAGGCTCCGCAAATCGGCGCCGCCCGCCAGCAGATGGGTGGCAAAGCTGTGGCGCAGGGCATGCGGCGTAGTGGTATCGGCAATGCCGAGCCTGGTCCGCGCCTGCTGTACCACCCGGCGGATCATATTCGGCGACAGGGGCCCGCCGCGCTTGCCGCGGAACAGAGGCGAGCCGTCGATCCTGTCATTCTTGCAACGCGCGAAATCCTGCGTGATCGGAAAGGGGCATAGATCAATATAATGTTCGATCGCCGCGCGCACCTGCGGCAGCAGCGGCACGATCCGGGTCTTGTTGCGCTTGCCGGTCACCCGCAGCGTGTCGGAAAGGGGCAGGACTTCGCCGGTCAGATCGAGCGCCTCGCTGATCCTGAGGCCAGAGCCGTAGAGCAACAGCAGCACCGCCCAGTCGCGTGCACCGATCCAGTCCTCGCTGGCGCTGTCCTGCGCATCGCTGGCGAGCGCCAGGATATCGTCGGGCGAGGCTGGCCGCGGCACGCCGCGCTTGACCTTCGGCCCCTTGATCTTTGGTATCTGCGCCTCGTCGCCGCCGACAAATTTCAAAAACGCCCTGAGCGCCGACAATTCCCGTGCGGCGCTATTGTTGGTCAGCCCGTCACCCCGTCGCCAGGCGAGATAGGAGCGGATATCCGCCTGCTTCAGCGCCTTGATCTCATCCGCGCCCACGCCGCCGCCGATATGGTCCATCAGAAAGGCGCAGAAGCGCTCGGCGGTGGTGACATAAGCGCGCACCGTATGCTGCGAGCGCCGCCGGTCATCGCGGAGATAGGCGGAGAAGCTCTGGATAAGGGCGCTGGCGGTGTCCATTTGTGGAATCTAGCAGGTCAGGAGTCGAAGTCCAACTTTCCTCTCCCTCAAGGGGAGAGGAATTTCAGCGCGCTAGTGCTCCGCACTTGATGCGGAGCTGTGCAGGCGGAGAGCTGTGATTGCGGCCAGAGCTCCGCATCAGGTGCGGAGCACATCAGCGATGATCTTGCGCAGCAGCGCATCCAGCAAAGGCATGCCTTTCGGCTGAACGGTCAACCGCCCCTCGCGCTGTTCCACAAACCCCAGCGCCGCCAGTCCGGCTACCTCGTCCGCATCCACCATATCCGCCATCGCCAGTCCGGTTTTTGCCACCAGTTCTTCCAGATTCACGCCCTCGGCCAGCCTGAGTCCCATCATCAGCGCCTCCATCGCCCGTGTTTCCGGCGACAGCGCCTGTTCGACCTTCAGGCCATTGCCGTTGCGGGCCACGCCGGACAGAAAATTCTCCGGCTTGCGATGCCGCTCGGTCGCCTGCTCCAGGCGACGCCCGTGCGCGCCGGGGCCGATGCCGATATAATCCTGGTAGCGCCAGTAGATCAGATTATGGCGGCTTTCCTGACCCGGTCGAGCATGATTGCTGATCTCGTAGGCAGGCAGGCCGGCCTCCGTCATGAGGCTCCGCGTCAGCTCGAACAGATCGGCGCAATGATCATCATCGGCCGGCACCAGCGCTCCGGTCCGCACCAACGTCTCGAACCGCGTCCCCGGCTCAATCGTCAGCTGGTAGAGCGACAGATGCCCGGTACCAAAGCCCAGCGCCCGCGTCAGTTCCGCCCGCCAGTCCTCCAGCGACTGTCCCGGCCTGGCGTAGATCAGGTCAAAGCTGACCCGCTCAAACGCCTGCTGCGCAGTGTCCAGCGCGGCAAGGCCTTCGTTAACATCATGCGCGCGCCCAAGAAACTGCAGGGTCTGGTCGTCGAGCGATTGCAGCCCCAGCGACACCCGGTTCACCCCGGCCTGTGCCAAGTCCTGAAAATTCGCCGCCTCGACCGAGGACGGATTGGCCTCCAGCGTGATCTCGATACCGTCGGTGAAGCCCCAGTGGCGCTCGGCCGCCGCGATCAACGCTTCAACCAGCGAAGGCGGCATCAGCGACGGTGTGCCGCCGCCAAAGAAGATGCTCGACAGCTTTCGCCCGGGAGTCAGAGCCGCTTCATGCGCCATATCGGCTAGCAGCGCATCCTGCCAGGCCGCGATATCGACCTGTTCCCGGACATGGCTGTTGAAATCGCAATAGGGACATTTTGAGACGCAGAATGGCCAGTGGATATACAGTGCCAGCGGCCCCATATCACTTCTGTTCATTTTCCCAATGGTAGAGGCCAGTTCATGCATATCATCCGCGCCCTTAGCGTCATCCTCCTGATCACGCCAGCCATTGCGGCCTGTTCCCCGGCCCCGTCGCACAGCCCGTCGCCGACCACGGTCGTCGAGCCGCGCCCCAGCATGGCACCGGAG
>CAWUKF010000262.1:0-3723 GCA_963922745.1 uncultured Sphingomonadales bacterium | reverse complement strand
GATGGCAAGATGAAGGTCAATGCCGGCCGTGCCCGCTTCAATCTGCAGACGCTGCCGCGCGACGATTTCCCGGTCATTGCTGAAGGCGATCTGCCGACCAGTTTCGAATTGCCGGCCACCTCGCTGATCCAGATCATTGACAAGACGCGCTTCGCGATCTCGACCGAGGAAACCCGTTATTATCTCAACGGCATCTTCCTGCATGTGCAGGATGAGGACACTCCGGTTCTCAAGGCTGCGGCTACCGATGGCCACCGTCTCGCCCGCGTCACCCTGCCCCGCCCGGCCGGCGCCGAAGGCATGCCCGATGTGATCGTGCCGCGCAAATGCGTCAGCGAACTGCGTAAATTGCTCGACGAGAATAGTGAATCATCGGTCCAGATCGACCTGTCTGCGAGCAAGATCCGCTTCACGCTCGGCACGGCAATCCTGACCAGCAAGCTGATCGACGGCACCTTCCCCGATTATACTCGGGTCATTCCGACCGGCAATGACAAGCTGCTCAAGATCGACCCGAAAAGCTTCGCCCAGGGCGTCGACCGCGTCTCGACCATCGCCACCGAAAAGACGCGCGCCGTCAAGATGGCGCTCGGCGACGACAAGATCACCCTGTCCGTCACCTCGCCGGAAAATGGCAAGGCCGAGGAAGAAGTACCCGGCTCCTACAAGGACGACACATTTGAAATCGGTTTCAACTCGAAATATCTGATGGATATTCTCGGCGAGATCGAAGGCGATACTGTGGAACTGCACCTCGCCGATGCGAGCGCGCCGACACTGATCCGCGAAAATGACAAGTCGCCCGCTCTGTATGTCCTTATGCCGATGCGAGTATAGGCGCTTTCTAGCTAATTCAAGCGAGGACACTGGGAAGGCTGGCGTTCGCTTTTGTCACGCCATATAGCACCCGCACAGACATGATTCGGCCCATCTCCCTCTTCCGGTCCCTGCAAACTTGCCGAGCGATGCATATCTTTGCGCTACTAGCGTTGGTCATCAGCGGGCTTGCTCCACAAGGTTTCATGCCGACGCAAACCGCGCAGGGGTTTGCGATCAAACTCTGTTCCGGCCATGCAAACAACCTTCTGACCATAGCCCCCGGTGATCCGGACTATGCGCTGCTCAAGCTGGTCTATGGCGGCGAGCAGAACGACACTCCCGAACCCGCGTCCAAACAGGATACATCGGCCTGCGCCTTTGCCTTCGGTTCCTCCTTCGCCCCCGCTGCCGACGCTCCCATACTTTCGCTGCCAATGCTGCAACCGGCCACGCACGACCCCTCAGAACCGCGTCGCTTTGCGCTGCGTAACCGAATCAATGTCCCGCCAGCGACCGGACCACCTGTAACCGTCTGAACCCTATCTTTCATCTTGCGGTGCGCCTGACGGCGATCACTGCGTTCAGAATACTACAGGAAATTTCAATGACGAAACTTGTTTTCGCAAGCGCGATGATCGCGTTTTGCACCCTATCCTCGCCTTTGCTGGCTCATGACGTAAGGGCCGACGACCATGCCCCAATCGGAGTTATGGCTGATCACGCGCATAAAAAGGGCGAGGCCATGCTTTCCGTTCGCCACATGCACATGGAGATGGTGGGCAACCAGATCGGCACCGATAGCGTCTCGCCAGACGCAATCGTCACAACCATCCCCAACCGCTTCTTTGGCATGCCGGGACAGCCGCCGACGCTGCGGATTGTCCCGACCGCAATGCGGACCGACATGACGATGATCGGCGCGATGTACGCGCCTACCGACTGGGTCACACTGGTCGCGATGGGAAGCTATATCCAGAAGGAAATGGATCATACCACCTATATGGGCGGTATGGGCGCCAATGTGGCTGGACAGTTTCAGACGAGTCCCGAAGGCTTTGGCGACATAACGGTCGGCGGCATCTTCCCTCTGCTCGGCCATGCACCGAAGATGGCTAATAGCGCGCGGGAACTGAACATCCGCGCGGCTGTATCCCTGCCCACCGGCTCGACCAGCGAGACCGCGGAAATACTCACGCCGATGGGAGGAACCCCGACGGCGCGCGCACCCTATATGATGCAGATGGGCTCGGGCACCTGGGATTTGAAACCCGCCGTCACCTATAAGGGTTGGGCAGGGAAAGTCGGTTATGGCGCACAATATGCGGGCTCCATCCGGCTTGGCACCAATAATCAGGGCTACAGCTTCGGTGACGTCCATGAAGCCACCGCCTGGCTCAGCTATCGCGCGGCGCAATGGATCAGCCTGTCAGGGCGCGCTAGGGCCAAAACAACCGATCGCATAAAAGGCATGGATTCGATGATCATGGGCCCCGTCCAGACCGCCAATCCCGATTTTCAGGGTGGGGAACGCGTCGACCTGATCGCTGGTATCAATACCGTTGTGACCCACGGGGCATTGGCGGGGCACCGGTTCGGCCTGGAAGTGGGCGCACCAATCTATCAGGACCTGAACGGTCCGCAGATGGCCGGCGACTGGATGCTGACCGTCGGCTGGCAGAAAGCGTTTTAGAAATGGATGTGCTCCGCACCTGATGCGGAACCCTGCGCGGATGCCACCTGATATCCCCACGGGCTCCGCGTCAATGCGCGGAGCACAGTTCTTTCGATCCTCTGGTTACTCCGCAGCCTCCAGCATTTCCACCCGCTGCGGACCGCGGATCAGGCCGCCCGGACGCTTGTCGGTGACAACGCCGCCCTTGAACGTCACCTGCCCCGACTTGATCGTATAATCATAGCCGTCTGCCTTTTGCAGCAGCCGCTTGCCGCCCGCTGGCAAGTCAAACGCCAGCCAAGGCTTGCCGAGCTTGATCCGGTCCATGTCGATGACATTGACGTCGGCCAGATAGCCCGGCTTGAGCAGACCGCGGTCATTCAGCCCATATAGCCGCGCCGTATCCAGGCACTGCCGCTTGATCGCATGTTCAAGGCTGATCGTGCCGCGCTCGCGGTTCTTCACCCAATGCTCCAGCATGAAGGTCGGACTCGCCGCGTCGCAGATCGTGCCGCAATGCGCACCACCATCCGACAGGCTGTTTACCGTATCGTCGGCCTGCTGCAATTCCTCGAGAAAATCGAGATTGCCGTCCATATAATTGAGCAGCGGCAGATAGATAAATCCCTTGCCGTCATCCCGCATCATCAGGTCATAGGCATATTCCGCACCGGACTTGCCGGAGGCAGCGGCACGCGAGGCAATGCTCTCCTCGGCCTGCGGTTCATAGTCGAAATCCTCGTCCATTTCGAACTGCATCGCCCATCCCTGGGTCACCACCATGAACACCGGAACCATATCGACCTGCTCCGGCGGAGTGCTGGCCTCGCTCAATAATTGTGTCTTGAATGCGGGGTCTTTCAGCTTGGTATATTTTTCGTCCCAGCTCAGCCCGTCCATCGCCATCCAGCTGGGGTGACGGATGAAGGGATGCACCGTACCCTGCCAGGCCATGACAATACCGTTACCGCGCAACGCGATCTGCGCGACGATATTGGCGCCGTTGTCATTTTCCGCCCGCATGTTGGAGATCTGCTCGTCGAGCGACTGGTCCTTGGCGATCGACTGCAGCGCGGCAAAGGTCACCGGCATGCCGGTTTCGCGGCTGAGGTCGCCCATCCAGCCGAATTCGTCCCATTCCCTGTTGAGATCGCTGGCCAATTCGAACACGCCATAACCGACCCGCCCCATCGCCCGGCCGATGCCGATCAGCTCTTCCTTGGTCGCGGTGG
>CAWUKF010000261.1:0-3751 GCA_963922745.1 uncultured Sphingomonadales bacterium | reverse complement strand
GGTGCGGCCCAGCGCCGACTGCGCATAGTCGGCAATGCCCTTGAGCTCCGCGCCGCCGCCGGTCAGCACAACCTGCCTGCCAACCGGCCCGGTAAATCCCAGCTCTTTCAGCGACCTGCCGATTTCGCCGATCAGATGGTCCAGTCGCTGACGGATCACGGCGATCAGCTGTGCGCGCGTAATCCGTCCCTCATCCTCCGGGCCTTCGCTGGTCTTGTCGAGATCAAGGTTGATCACGTCATGATTGTCGCGAGGACTCGTCGTGGCAGACCCGTAGAAACATTTGATCCGCTCGGCCTGCGCCCGTCGCAAGCCGAACGACGAAGCGATATCATCGGTAATGTCGGCGGCCCCGTAGGGCAAGGTAGTCAGACCGACCAGCATGCCGCCGGCAAAGAGAGATACGTTGGTGACTTCCGCGCCCATCTCGACCAGTGCCACGCCCAGCTCGCGCTCTTCGCGGGACAGGCAGGCGGTGCCGGCGGCGATCGGCGAAGCGACAATCGATTTCACGTTCAAATGGGCACCGCGCACGCTCATCTCGATATTGCGGACCGGCGACGCTTCCGCAAGGATGACGTGGATATCCACTCCGAGCCGATCGGCGTGCAGGCCCTTCGGTTTCTTCACCCCGTTCAGACCATCGAGCGTGTAGAGAGCGGGCTGCGCGTGCAGCACCATCTTGCCCCTCGGGTCAATGCTGTTGCGGCCGGCATCAAGCAGCAGGTCGATATCATCCTGTTCGATCCGGTGGCCGCCCAGCTCGGTCTCGACCGAGGTCAGCAGGCTCTGCAGGCCGCCAGCGGAAAAGCTGACCCAGACATCGTCAATATTGGTTCCGGCAATCCGCTCGGCCTGCTCGACGGCGTCACGGACATCCATTTCCGTGGTCTCCGTATCGGCAATATAGCCCCGTTTCACGCCTTTGCTGGCGCGCTGGCCAGTGCCGAGAACGGTCAGTTCGCCGTTATCCATCCGCCCGGCAATCATCGCCGAAATTTTCGACGAACCGATGTCCAGGGATGTGAAGATTTTTTCTACCCGTGCTGCCATGAGCCTAGCCCTTCCCCTCGATCATTGTCATCCAACTGTTCAACTCTCCGGATCTTCCGGTTCTTGTTTCGGCGGCATCCTGAGATAGGCGCGCTCCGCATCGCGCAGATCAAAATGGACCACCCCACGACCGAGCAGACGGTTGACGCCGTCCATACGGGCAAAATTGAGCAGGGCCGCCGACGCCGTTTCTTCGCCTTCCGGCAGGGCCAGCGTCTCGCCGCTGCCAAATTCCAGATCCCAGCGCCGATTGCCGATCCAGGTCGCTCCGGTGACCATCGGGCGCAATGCCGGCGCGACGTCGAGTAGCGCGTCGAGCTGGGTGAATTTCAGATTGGCCTTCTTGCCGACGATCACCGGCAGATCGGGAATTTCCTCCTTGGTGATTTGTTGCAGCGGGTAGCCGGTCTTGTCGATCAGCGAGAGCTGGCCCTTATTTTGCCAGACCGCAACCGGCTCGCGCTCGACGATGTCCACCACCAGAGTGTCGGGCAACCGGCGGGAAATACGGGCGTCCTTGATCCAGCCATTGGCCATCAGATCGTCGCGCACCTCGTCAATGTCGACGAGCAGCATCGAACGGTCTTTCTGCGCCAGGGTGATTTCGTAAACTTTCAGTTCGTCGACGCGATTGACGCCGGTCACCTCGACCCGCTTGACTTCAAAACCGGCCTTGCCAACTGCGGCTGCGACTTCGGTCTTGATGCGTTCATTGATACCCGAATAATGGGCAACGCTGTAGGCACCGAGAATGAATACCGCGACCAGGCCCCAGGTCAGAGCTTTTTGAACCTGTGCTTCGGTAACCGGCATGGCGCGCAAAATCTTGTCAAAGATCGAAACCTGCCGGACTTTGCGCCGGGCCTGTTTGCGTGGCTTGCCCCTGGCCTGCCGACTGGTGTTCTTCCTAGTGGCTGTCATAGCGCTTCTCTCACGATTATTTCGACCAGCTCCTCATAGCTGATCCCCACCTGTTTAGCCTGTTCCGGGACCAGGCTGAGCGGGGTCATGCCGGGCTGGGTATTGGTTTCGAGCACGAACAGGCCGGCTGCGTCTTGCTCGTCATCCCAGCGGAAATCGGTCCGCGACGTGCCCTTGCAGCCCAGAACCTGGTGGGCGCGGAGGGCATAGTCCAGGCATAATTTTTCGATATGCTGGGGGATTTGGGCGGGACAGACATGTTCCGTCAGTCCCTCGGTATATTTTGCGTCATAGTCGTAGAAACCCTGCGCGGTTTTCAATTCAGTCACGCACAGCGCCTTGTCACCGAGCACTGCGGTGGTAAGCTCGCGGCCGCGGATGAACGGTTCGGCCAGCAACTCGTCGAATTCCTGCCACGGGCCCACCGCGTCGCGGCTAATCGGGTGGCCGTAATTGCTGTCGTCGGTGACGATCGCGACCCCGACCGAGGACCCCTCGTTGACCGGTTTCAGGACATAGGGGCGGGGCAGCGGATCCGCGTCATAGAGACTGGCGCTGGAGACGACCTTGCCCTTGGGCATCGGGATACCGGCGGGGACCAGCTGCTGCTTGGTCAGTTCCTTGTCGATCGCGATCACCGAGGTGGCGAGGCCGCTGTGCGTATAGGGAATCTGCATCAGGTCGAGCATGCCCTGAACGGTGCCGTCCTCTCCGGGGACGCCGTGCAGCGCGTTGAAAACGACGTCGGGTCGGATGCCGTCGAGCACCAGTGCAATATTGCGGTCCATGTCGACACGGCTGACCTGATGGCCGTTCTTCTCCAGCGCATCGGCCACGCCCTTGCCGCTGCTCAGCGATACCTCGCGCTCGGCCGACCAGCCGCCCATCAGGACGGCGACATGAAGTTTCTTGTTGCCCTTGGCGGTCATGCTTTGCTTCCCACGCGTTGAATTTCCCATTGCAGCTCGACGCCCGAACCGGCCTTGACCCGCTTGCGGACTTCCTCGCCCAGCGCCTCAATATCGGCAGAGGTGGCACCTCCGAGATTGAGCAGGAAATTGCAGTGTTTTTCTGACACCTGCGCCTGGCCGATCTGCAAGCCGCGGCAGCCGGCTTCGTCGACCAGTTGCCAGGCCTTTTTGCCTTCGGGATTCTTGAACGTGGAACCGCCGGTCTTGGTGCGCAGCGGCTGCGAGGCTTCGCGCTCTTCGGCGATGCGCTTCATTTCCGCGCCGATGAGGGTGGGATCGCCGCTTTCGCCGGCCAACGTGGCACTCACGACGATCGAGCCTTCGGGAAGGTCGGAATGGCGATAGGTGTAACCCATGTCGGCAAGCGGGATTGTCACTCTGTCGCCATTGCGCAATATCACGTCCGCACTCTCGAGAATGTTGCAAAGCTCACGGCCGTAGGCACCTGCGTTCATACGCACTGCGCCGCCGATCGTGCCGGGAATACCGCGCAGGAATTCCATGCCGGCAATGCCATGATCGCGGGCCTTGCTGGCGACGGAGATGCCCGGGGCTCCTGCCCCACAGCTGATCCGCAGGCCGTCGGTCTCGATACCGGCAAAGGCCTTTCCCAGCCGCACGACCACAGCGCGGATACCGCCGTCACGAATGATCAGGTTGGAGCCAAGACCCAGTGGCCAGACAGCGATATCCGGATCGAGATCGCGGAGAAATTGCTGCAAGTCCTCGCTATCTTTCGGTTCGAACAGCCATTGTGCGGGTCCGCCGGTCTTGAACCAGACCAGTGGCGCCAGCGGCGCGTCCTC
>CAWUKF010000260.1:0-3787 GCA_963922745.1 uncultured Sphingomonadales bacterium | reverse complement strand
CAGGAAATCGGGATGGACGATCCGGCCCATATGCCAGAGCTGGCAGATGATCCGGCCGCCGGCCTGATGGACCTGCTCGATCACCGGCTTCCAGGCCTCGGTCTGCGCGTCGTTCCAGATGCCGGGCGCAAACGGCGTGCCCATGCCCTGCTGGCTGATTCCGGTCGCTTCGGAAATGATCAGGCCGGCACCGGCGCGCTGGGCATAATATTCGCCCATGATCGGCGTTGGCACATGCTCCATCGTCGAGCGGCAGCGGGTGAGGGGGGCCATGAACATGCGGTTCGGGGCCTCTATGGCACCAACGGTGATCGGATCGAACAATGTGGTCAAGATGGAATTCCCTGAAAAAAGAGGCATGAATTGTTAACTGGTTAGTTAAGATGCGGGGCAGTCAAATGCAATGGTTTGAAACCAAGCATTTTCTGTCTATATCGATAGCTCTGATTTCAAAGGAATGTTCATGACCGTTGCGCTGCCCGAAGATCCGACCCTGGATGAGGTGCGCGCCTTTCTCGCGCCGGAACTGGCGGCCCAGGCAGCGTTCGACGGGTGGAACGAGAAAGCCGTGCTGGCTGCCGCTGACCTGGCCGGGGTCGATGCCGATCTTGCCCGACTGGCCTTCAACGACGGACCGGTCGACATGATCGACGCCTGGTTTCAGGCGATCGACGAGCAGATGGCCGCGAGATACAGCGCGGACGAACTGGCGGCGATGAAAATACGCGAGCGGATCAAGGCGCTGGTCGAGGCGAGACTGGACCTATTGGCAGCGGATCGGGAAGGCTTGCGGCGGGCACTGGCTATCCTCGCCGCGCCGCCACACTTGCGCCGGGCCGCAAAAATGGGCTGGCGCGCCGCCGACCGGATGTGGCGGCTCGCCGGTGATACCGCCACGGATTACAATCATTATACCAAGCGCACCCTGCTGTCCGGCGTCTATGGCAGCACGATCAGCGTATTTCTCGACGATGAAAGCGAAAATTTCACCGATACGCGCGCGTTTCTTGATCGCCGGATCGAGAATGTGATGCAGTTCGAGAAGGTCAAGGCCAAGGTCACCGGCCGCGGTGGCGATCGTTTCAGCATGGCGCGCTTTATCGGCCGCCTGCGCTATCGGGGAGCGTGAACCGGAGGGCCGCCGCATTGCCGACAGCCCGGAATCTGACAAAAAGACTCGCCAAATCTAATCAATATTGATAATCAATCGCAACTAGAAGGATTGAGTTTCAACATATATGCCACCATCCATGACCCTGGACCTGCTGTCTCTCAGGCAAAGCGCGGAAATTACCGCGATCGACTGGGCGGCCATTTCGGAAAACGAAGGCCGGCGCTTGCGGGCGCTCGGCATTGATACCGGCGTCTCGGTGGAGAAATTATACAAGGGCATGTTCGGGATGAACGATCCGATCGCGCTCAAGGTTGGGCGGATGATGATCGCGGTGCGCCGGTCGCATGCGCGGGCGATCTCGGTATGTCCCGCCCCGGTGACGATCGCCGCCTGACCGATGTCGGAAATCGCGCCTCTGATTGTCCTCGCGGGCAACCCCAATTCCGGCAAAAGCGCCCTTTTCAACGCGCTCACCGGCGCGCGCCAGAAGATCGCCAATTATCCCGGCGTCACCGTGGAGCGCAAATCCGGCCATTTTGCCTTTGCCGATGGTCGCCCGGCCGAGCTGGTCGACCTGCCCGGCAGCTACAGTCTCGATCCGACCAGCCCCGACGAAGAGGTGACTCGCAGCGTCATCATGGGCCTGCAGAAAGGCGAGCGTCGCCCGGACGCGATCATCCTGGTTCTAGACGCCGCCAATCTCGACAATCACCTGCGCTTCGCGCTCGAGGTGATCGCGCTCGGCCAGCCGGTCGTGGTGGCGCTCAATATGATGGATCTGGCGGAGCGAGACGGCCTGACCCTTGACCCGGCCAGGCTGGAGGAAGCGCTCGGGGTTCCCGTGATCCCGACCGTCGCCGTGCGGCGACGCGGTCTGGAGAATCTGTCCGCCGCTGTGGAGGGCCGGCTCCTGGAGGAGCAGCCCGATAGCGAGCCAGTTATTGCCGAGGAGCGCGGCCACGGCCTCAGCAAACAGGCCAAGCGGATCGCTGGCCTGGCAATCGTTTCCGAAACCGCCGGCCGGCGCTGGTCGGAACGGGCCGATGCGCTGTTCCTGCACCCGTTTGCCGGACCGCTGATCCTGTTCGCGGTTCTGTTCGTCATGTTCCAGGCGGTTTTTGCCTGGTCGGCGGCCCCGATCGAAATGATCGAGAACGCCAGCGAATGGGTGGCCTCCGCTGTCGAGGCCAACATGCCGTCGGGCTTCATCCGAGATTTCATCATTGAGGGCGCGATTGGCGGCGTCGGCTCGGTGGTCGTCTTTCTGCCGCAGATCCTGATCCTGTTCCTGTTCATCCTGCTACTCGAAGCCAGCGGCTACATGACCCGGGCGGCCTTCATCATGGACCGGATGATGGCCAGTGTCGGCCTTTCCGGACGCAGCTTCATCCCGCTGCTCTCCTCCTTCGCCTGCGCCATTCCCGGCATCATGGCGACGCGCAGCATTTCCGATCCGAAGGACCGGCTGACCACGATATTGGTGGCGCCGCTGATGACCTGTTCGGCGCGACTGCCGGTCTATGCGATCATCATCGGCGCGTTCATTCCGCCGAGCACGGTCGGGCCGGGCATCGGGCTGCAGGGTCTGGTATTGTTCGGCCTCTATGTCTTCGGCATTGTCGGCGCGATGATCGTCGCGCTGATGCTGCGCAGCACGGTGACCAAGGGCCCGAACAGCGGCTTCCTGATGGAAATGCCGAAATACCAGCTGCCGCTGATGAAGGATATCCTGCTCGGTCTGTGGCAGCGCGCCTGGATCTTCCTGCGCCGGGCCGGCACCATCATCTTTGCTGCCACCGTGGTGCTCTGGCTGCTGCTGACCTTCCCGAAGGTTCCGGAGGACAGCGCGATGAGCCAGGTCGACTATAGCGTCGCCGGGCGGATCGCCAATGTCATCGCGCCAGTGGTCAAGCCGATCGGCTTCAATCGCGATATCGCGCTCGCCCTGATCCCGGCGATGGCGGCGCGGGAAGTGGCCGTCGCAGCGCTCGCCACCACCTATGCCATCGATGCGACGGACGAGGAAGCGGAAGCCAAATCGCTGACCGAGCGGCTGCAAGGCAGCTGGTCGCTGCCGACCGCGCTGGCCTTCCTCGCCTGGTTTGTCTTTGCCCCGCAGTGCATATCGACAATCGCCGTTACCCGTCGCGAAACCAACGGCTGGAAATGGCCGACCTTCATGGTGATCTATCTGTTTGGCCTGGCATATTTGGCCGCGGGCATAACTTACTGGACTGCTGTCGCGCTCGGCTTGTAAAGAGTTGCCAGAGACTCGAAAAACACACAAGATTCAGAGGAAATATTGAATGGCCGGCGGCATCAACAAAGTCATCATCGTAGGCAATCTCGGCAAGGATCCGGAAGTCCGTACCTTCGCCAATGGCGGCAAGGTCTGCAATTTCAGCGTCGCGACTTCCGAAAGCTGGAAAGACAAGCAGACCGGCGAGCGCAAGGAAAAGACCGAGTGGCACAATATCTCGATCTATAACGAAGGTCTTGCCGGCGTCGCCGAACGCTATCTGAAAAAAGGCAGCAAGGTCTATCTCGAAGGCAAGCTGCAGACCCGCAAATGGCAGGACCAGTCCGGCAATGACCGCTATTCGACGGATGTCGTGCTGCAGGGCTTTGACGCGAAAATGGAAATGCTCGACAGCAAGCCAGGCGGCGGTGGTC
>CAWUKF010000259.1:0-3812 GCA_963922745.1 uncultured Sphingomonadales bacterium | reverse complement strand
TCTATGGTGTAGAACTTGAAGCGACCGAATCCACCGGCCATATCTCCAACGTTGCCGGTCGCGTCGAAGCCGGCCGGGATTTGTACGCTGGCGGACGCCTCGGCTTTGTGATGGGCGACTCCACACTTCTTTATGCCAAGGCAGGTTATACCAATGCCCGCATTTCTTCGCCCGGTCTCGGCGGCGAAAATGGTGACGGCGTTCGCGTTGGTGCTGGCATCGAATATAAGCTCAGCGACAACATGTTCACACGTGCGGAATATCGCTACAGCAACTACGAAGCTGGCGTGTCCCGCAACCAGGGCTTGATCAGTCTTGGCATGAAATTCTGATCCACCCGGATTGGACAGCCAATGAGGGGCGGGTAGCAATACCCGCCCTTTTTTGTGCTTTGAATATTATCCGATTTTCGGCAAGATGGGACTGAGTTGCGAAGGACGGAATTTCATGAGCATCTACAAACAGGTCATCAAGATCGACCCTGATCCGCTGGCTCCCTATGCAATATCACCCGGATGGCAGGTCGGTGACATGCTGTTCTTCTCAGGCCAGGCAGCGATCAACGAACAGGGAGAAGTTGTCGGCCCCGGCGATTTCGACATGCAGTTGCGTCAGGTATTCCTCAATATCGACCGACTGCTCCATGCTGCCGGCAGCAGTCGCGATCAGATCGTCAAGGTTACCATCTACCTGACGGACATGCAGAATTTTCCGAAAATCGTGCAGGCACGGAAAGTCTATTTCGAATATCCCTATCCGGCGGACACGATCGTCGAGGTCCAAGCTCTCGCCCTGCCCGACCTGATGGTAGAAATTGATGTGATCGCAGTCGCCTAGCCGAGGGCAGCCTGTTTCTCTTCCGCCAGTCGATCCAGTTCGGCTCTGCTTTTCTTTTCGCTGGCTGATTTCAGCTGCCCACAGGCCGCCATGATATCGCGGCCTCTCGGCGTCCGGATCGGCGCGCTGATTCCCGCATCGAAAATGATCTTGGAGAAGGCCTTGATCCGTTCGGGATTTGAACATTCATAGTCCGAACCCGGCCAGGGGTTGAACGGGATCAGATTGACCTTGGCCGGCAGATCATAGTTGCGCAGCAGGTTGACCAGCTCGCGCGCATCCTGGTCACTGTCATTCTTGTCTTTCAGCATCACATATTCAAAGGTGATCCGCCGTGCATTATTGGCGCCCGGATAGTCGGCGCAGGCCTGCAGCAGTTCCTCGATCGAATATTTGCGGTTGAGCGGCACGATCTCGTCCCGCGTTTCCTTGTTCACCGCGTGCAGCGAAATCGCGAGATTGACGTTGATCTCCGCGCCGGCTCGCGCGATCATCGGCACCACTCCACTGGTCGACAACGTAATCCGCCGCCGCGAGAGCGCCAGCCCGTCGCCATCCATGACAATCTTCATCGCATCGCGGACATTGTCGAAATTATACAGCGGCTCGCCCATGCCCATCAGCACGATATTGGTCAGCAGACGACCGTCCGACTTATACGCCTGGTTATATTCCTTGGTATTTTCCGCTTCCTCGTCATCGGCGAAATCCATTACCCCCTTCGGCCATTCGCCCAGCGCATCGCGCGCCAGCATCACCTGACCGACAATCTCGCCCGGGGTCAGGTTGCGCACCAGCCGCATCGTCCCAGTGTGGCAGAAGCGGCAGTTCAGCGTGCAGCCGACCTGTGAGGAAATGCATAAAGTGCCCCGGTCTTCGTCGGGAATGAACACCATTTCATAATCCTGGGAGTCTGCCGAGCGCAGCAACCATTTGCGGGTGCCGTCCTCCGACAGATGCGCTTCGACAATCTCCGGTCGCCCGACGACGAATCGGTCTGCCAGCCAGGGACGCAGCGTCTTGCCGAGGTCGGTCATCTGATGGAAATCGGTTACCCCGCGGTGATAGATCCAGTGAAACAATTGTTTCGAGCGCAGCTTTGCCTGTTTTTCATCCAGCCCCGCCTCGTTCATCAGGTCGCGGATCTGCAGTGGGCTTAGGCCGATAATATCGACTCTGCCGTCGGGACGGGGAGTGACCTTGGCGGGCAAGGGAACGGGATCTATGTGGCCTGGAATCTGCATGAGCGGTATATAGTGCCTGCCTGCGGGAAAATCTACCGCAACCGCGAACAGCCTAGAGAGGCCGCATCAATTGCGGTTGCCGCGCCGCGCAGCCGGTAGGCATCGACGATCGGCTTGCCGTCGCGGCCGGTACTTTCGACGGTCATGCTGGTCGCCGACCGGATCGCGGCATTGATCGCGGCATCCATGCGCCTGTCCTGCGACCAGGCATCGGAGCGGCTAGCGATCAACCGGAAACGCCGCCCGGCAATACTCACAATCACCCTGCTGTTGGCGGACCGGTCACGGCTCAGCCGGACATGGAACTGCCGACGGATCGATCGCTTCGGCCAGAATCCAATGGTGGCGAAGGACTTGCGCGCCGCTTTCCCGGTTATTTCCTCCGATTCCGCAATGGCATAGCAGCGGGGAACCCCGGGATCACGAAATGCGCCCCAACTGTTGAATATGCCAAGAGAATCCTTTGCCAGCGCCGGAACGGCGGTAAGGGCCATAGCCAGCCCGCAGAAAATGAGACGCTTCTTCAAGCCTTCTCCCCTTCCCCTCCGCCGATGTGGATAATGTCTTCCACCCCATCACATATCTGCACGATGGAACCCTGCGGCAAACCCTCCGCGATCGGGGCACCAAAGCGGGGGTGCGGGTCCATACCGGTCAGCAGACCGCGCAGCACCCGGCTGGTCATGCCGTGGCTGATCACCACCGCATCTCTGGCAAAATCCTGGTCCGCGATCCAATATTCGAGCCGTTTCGCGATAGCGCGATAATCTTCGCCACCGGGGGCGACGGTCACAAACAGTCGCTCCGTTTCGTCAATTTCAAGTTTCCCGGCGAGATCGCGATACCATGCACCGCCCCATTCACCCATATCGATCTCTCGCAGGCGCGGATCGCTGCGCGCCTGATGCCAGTCCAGGCCGAGATGCTCGGCAATGATTGACAGAGTTTGCAAAGCCCGATCCGTGTCGGAAGCGACAAGATCCATTATCGGCTCCTCCATTTCCAAATGCAGCGCTAGCGCGCGGCCCATTTCATCGGCCTGGGCAAATCCGGTGCGGGTAAGCGGGGTATGGGCATGGTCGCCCTGAATTCGGCCAGCAAGATTGAAGATCGTCTCGCCATGCCTCGCGATAAACAGTCGTTTTCCCTTGGTATCGATACCGATCATATCCACCCTATTTTATCCCGAAATGGCCAAATCCACCCCTTATCCCTGCGGCTTTAGCTGCCTGCACGCTTTTTTCCACAGTTTTTCACGGCATTATCGGACGGGACGCCGCGATCAGGCTTGCCCTACGCCTCTTTATTGTTAATGAAGCCATGACTATCCGTGAACGCGTGCGGCCTGTTTTCGCACATCTATGGTCACGGCTGATTGGGAACAAGAAGGACGGTTTATGAAAGCGACCATTGAACGCGCGGCATTGCTAAAGAGCCTGGGCCATGTCCAGTCCGTGGTTGAGCGGCGCAATACCATACCGATCCTCTCCAACGTGCTGATCGAGGCCAGCGCCGACGGCAGCATCAAGCTGATGGCGACCGATCTCGATTTGCAGGTTGTCGAGACCGTCGAGGCCCAGGTCGAGACCGCTGGCTCCACCACCGTTTCCGCACACACCCTGTTCGACATCGCCCGCAAGCTGCCCGACGGATCGCAGGTCCAGCTCGACGCTGCCGATGGCAAGATGAAGGTCAATGCCGGCCGTGCCCGCTTCAATCTGCAGACGCTGC
>CAWUKF010000258.1:0-3830 GCA_963922745.1 uncultured Sphingomonadales bacterium | reverse complement strand
CGCGGGTCAGATTGAGAAATACATCCTCGAGATCCGCTTCTCTTGTGGTTACGTCGACAATCGCGAAACCGCGCTCCTGAATCGCGGCCATCACACCGCCGGCGTTGGTGCGATCCTTGTTATAGGTGACGGCCACCGTGCGCGGGCCGATGATCTCGGCCTTCTCGAACAGATCATTGGCAAAGGACACTGCATCCTGCGCGTCGCTGATATCGCGATCGAGGGTCAGCTCGACCAGCTTCTCGCGCGCCATGTCGACCAGCTCCGGCGTCGGCTTGTTGGCGATCAGCTTGCCGTGGTTGATGATCGCGATGCGGTCGCACAGATTCTCTGCTTCCTCGAGATAATGGGTGGTCAGCACAATGGTGACCCCGGCCTTGTTGAGACCCAGCACATATTCCCACAGCTGCTGCCTGAGATCGATATCGACGCCAGCGGTCGGCTCGTCCAGCACCAGGATTGGCGGCGAATGGACCATCGCCTTGGCGACCAGCAGCCGCCGTTTCATCCCGCCCGAAAGGGTGCGGGCATAGGCATCGGCCTTGTCTTCCAGATGCACGGCGCGCAGCAGTTCCATCGTCCGGCGCTTGGCCTTGGCCACACCATAAAGCCCGGCCTGCACCTCCAGCGCCTCGAACGGCGTGAAAAAGGGATCGAAAATAATCTCCTGCGGCACGATCCCGATCGACGCCTTGGCATTGCGTGGGCTGTCATCAATGTCAAAGCCCCAGATGCTGGCGCTGCCGCCTGTCTTGCGCACCATGCCGGATAATATGTTGATCAGCGTCGACTTGCCGGCACCATTGGGGCCCAGCAGTCCGAAGATCGAACCGCGTGGTACGTCGAAGCTGACGTCGTCCAGCGCCAGCTTGCCGCCGGCGTAGGTTTTCGAGAGACTCTGGATCGAGATTGCTGCATTTGTCATGGCTCCGCATAACCATCTTGTCGGGGACAATCAAAGGCTTTGCTGCATAGCGGGCCGATTGGTTCTAAGGGATCGTTAACCCTCAAACTAGGCAAAGACTTGTCTTGTTGCTGCTATTGGTAACAATATGAAATATGGCAACAAACAGGATATCTTCTCACTCAGGCAAACAATCGGGTTGTTGCTGGCCGCCGGCCTGTCGTCGGCCGTACCGGCTGCGGCTGAAACAAAATCTGCCGAGGCCCGCGTCTTCATCCGGCATCCGGTGATAATGACCAAGAAATCCGATCTGGTTTTCGGCGATTTTGCGGCCGGCACGATCAAAAGCGTGTTTCGCCTCAATCCCAGATCCGGCCGTCTCAACCAGCAAAATGGCGATGGGCGCTCGCTCGGGGGAACCAGGTCGCTGGCCTCGATCGAAGTGTTCGGAACGGCGCTGACGCGCGTGCAGCTGTCGACCGGCAAGCGCAGCATATTGATCAAGCGGGATGGCGGCACGGAAGTGATGCGGATTGATCGCTTTCGCTTCGACAGCCGCCGCAAGACGCTGAACGCCGACGGTGAGCAATCATTCGATATCGGCGGACAATTGAGCATTGGCCCAAACCAGAAGGCCGGCACCTATCGCGGCTCATTTGACATTTCGGTCGACTATTTCTGACTCAGGGCCATTGCCGAATTCAGCCGCTCCAATGGTAAAGAGAAAATTAACCGCGATATTCAACTATATTTAGCGGTTTGACCGCTAGTCCACTGTCCGGGAACGATGGGGTATTTCGATGCGGGGCAAGGGAATCACGATGAAATGCGGGCTGATGCTGCCGGCAGCGCTGTGCCTTCCGTTGTCGGCGGCGCAAGCGGGCGCGGGAAACGGTCAGACGCAGACCAACATCAACCAGGGCGTGAACATCAGCAAGAATGCCGATCTCCGGTTCGGAGATTTTGCGGCCGGCACGTCTCAGAGCCGATTCAGGCTGGATCCGGACAACGGCACAATAGCCCAGTTGAGCGGTAATGCGCTGTCGCTCGGGGGAACCCGGACTGCAGCCTCCTTCACTGCTTTCGGTACGCCACTGCAGACCGTTCGCATGACCATCAGCCAGAATCAGATCAATCTGACCCGGGTCAACGGTACGGAAACGATGCGGGTCGACCAATTCCGGCTTGATGGCGGCAATGGCACCCGCAACCGGATCCTGGGAGCCGACGGTTCGGTGACCTATGCACTCGGCGGGCGTCTGACGATCAATCCGGGGCAGGCAGGCGGCGCTTATGTCGGCAGCTTGAATATAAGCATTGATTATCAATAGGCCTCGCTACTTCATCCACATTATTACCGGTAAATTAACCATGCGCTTACATGATTGTTTACACTATTCGATCTAGGGAATTTTTGTCATGACCAGAGACCAAATCATTCCGCGGCTGATCGTTTGCCTGTTTCTAGGCTTGGCCTTGCTGACCGGCGCGCCGGCGGCCTTTGCGCAACCGGCCAGCGGAGACACCGATGCGGTGGTTGTCAGTCCGCTGTCGCTGATCCCGGTCAAGGATCTCAGTTTTGGCAATCTTATTCCCGGCGGCACGGGCGGCACGGCGGTCATAAGTCCGGCGGGTAACCGGACCGTTTCGGGCTCGGTGGTCGCAGCTGGCGGAACCGTCAGCAACGCCGAGTTCCAGGGCTTTGGATCCCGGAACCGGCTGGTCTATATAAGCACTGCATCGTCCAGCTACACTTTGAACCGTGTCGGCGGCGGCGGCAACATGACGATGCGGTCGCTCACCCTGCAGGCCGATAATCTTACGCCCTTGTTTCTTCCCGGCTTCTTCCGGATATCCTCGACCAATGTCATAACATTGCGGATCGGAGCCACTCTCGACGTCGCCGCTAACCAGCGGGGCGGTGCCTACGAAGCCACCTTTCCGATCACGATGAACTATTACTGACATTTGCAGGATTGCGCGGGGCCTGATCCGTTGCTAATCGCTGCAACATGATAGACGCACCCGAAATTGTCAGAACGTCCAAAAAGCGCAACGCTTGCGATGGCGCCACCGATATTGCCGGTGGTGCGGCGCTCGGCCATCCGCGCGTCTGGCTGGAAATCGACGAAAAGGGCTATGTCGACTGCGGCTATTGCGACCGGCGATTCGTTCTGGTCGGCGGACCTGCCGACATTGCTCACGCCGAAGCGGAAGAATAATCCGACATAGGGGGTGCACGGCCCCCGATTCATTTCTATATGGATGGGATGATAGAAAATCCTGATCCCCGCTCGTTTCTCTACCGTCCCGATGGCCTCGACCCGGACCGCGCCAAGGCGCTGGTCGCGAGCAGCCTCTCCGCCTGCGACGACGGCGAACTCTATCTTCAGTATAGCGCGGTCGAGAGCTTCGGCTTCGACGACGGCCGCCTGAAGACCGCCGACTACAGCACCGACAGCGGCTTCGGCCTGCGCGGCGTGTCCGGCGAAATGACCGGCTTCTCGCACAGCAACGAGATCAGCGAGGCGGCGATCCGCCGCGCCGCCCAGACCCTGCAACTACTCGATCCGGCCAAGGGTGAAAAGGCTCCGCCGCCGCGCGGCAACAACCGCCATCTCTACGGCGAAGCCAATCCGCTGGAAGCCATTCCCTTTGCCAGAAAGGTCGCGCTCTGCCAGCAGATCGACGCCGCCGCCCGCGCCCAGATACATGGAGGCCTGGGGCGTTGCGACGAAATTCCATTTGGCGAGGACATTGACGCCCGCGCCGTTGGTCTGGTCGTCCTTGGTGCTTTCGGCGCCGCCGACGTACGTTTTCTTTTTCTGGCCCACGTAGTACCCGAGCCCCTCTGCTTCCAGGGCGACGTTGTCGAAGACGTAGTAGCCGAAGGCGCCGCCGTAGGTGGCGATGACGTCCACGTGTT
>CAWUKF010000257.1:0-3855 GCA_963922745.1 uncultured Sphingomonadales bacterium | reverse complement strand
GAGCTGGGCGCGCACGGCCCCCGGCTTGGCATCCTTCATCAGCCGGGTCATATGTTCGAGCGGCGTGTCGGACGTGTCCAGCTCTTCAACCTGATATTGGGTGAAATAGCCGACGGTGAGCTTGCCCGACTTGTTGATCGCGCCCTTTTTGGGTTCGAGCTGGCTGGCGAGCAGGCGGGCGAGGGTGGTCTTGCCATTGCCGTTGCGGCCGAGCAGCGCGGTACGGTCGTCGGGATCGAGGCGCATATTGAGACCGGACAGGACGATATTGTCGCCATAGCCCACGGCGGCGTCATCAAGCGTGATCAGCGGTGGCTTCAGTTCCGCCGGGCTGGGGAAGTGAAAGCTGAGCGAGGGGTCATCGATCGCCTCGGCAATCGGTTCCATGCGAGCCAGCGCCTTGACCCGGCTCTGCGCCTGTTTCGCACTATGCGCCTTGGCACCCCAGCGGGAGACGAAGGATTCCAGCTTCTCGCGCTGGGCGATCTGCTTTTCGCGCGAGGACGCGAGCTGCGCCTGGCGTTCGGCCCGCTGCTTCTCGAACGCGTCATAGCCGCCAGGATAGAGGGTCGTGGTGCCGTGCTGCAGATGCAGGATATGGTCGACGACATTGTTGAGCAGGTCGCGTTCGTGGCTGATCACCAATATTGTCGCCTGATAGCTGGTCAGGAAATTCTCCAGCCACAGCGTTGCCTCGAGGTCGAGATGGTTGGAGGGCTCGTCAAGCAGCAGCACTTCGGGCTGCGAGAAGAGCAGGGCGGCGAGAGCGACGCGCATACGCCAGCCGCCCGAGAAACTGTCCATCGGCTGTTGCTGGGCTTCTTCATCAAAGCCGAGGCCGATCAGAATCTTGGCGGCGCGGGCCGGAGCGCTGTGCGCCTCGATCATGTTCAGCCGCTCGTGGATTTCGCCGATCCGGTGGGGGTCGGAAGCGGTCTCCGCTTCTTCCAGCAGCGCCGCGCGCTCAACGTCGGCGGCGAGCACGGTATCCAGCGGGCTATCCTGTCCCGCCGGAGCTTCCTGCGCGATATAGCCGAGCCGAGCGTCCTTGGGCATGTCGACACTGCCGTCATCGGGCTCGAGCATGCCCGCGATCACCTTCATCAGGGTCGACTTGCCAGCCCCATTGCGGCCGATCATGCCGACGCGCGCGCCGGGTGGCAATGCAGCGCTTGCGCCATCGAGGATCACGGTGCCGCCGAGCCGCACGGTTATATTGTTGAAATTCAGCATGGGGAGCCGTTAGCCGAGCCTTCGCATTAGTGCAAAAGATAGCGTAAAAAACTTAACGTGCAAATCGGCACTGATTGGCTAATATTGCCGGATATACAGTAATTTCAGGAGTTTTGTCTTGCCCTCAGGTCGCACCCTCAGCTTGTTTTCCGCCACCGCCTTGATGTTTGTCTCGCCCGTTCATGCGCAATCCGCCGATCAGCCGGTCGAGATCAGCGCCGATGAAATCACCCGTACGGTGAAGACCCTGACTCTTGACCAGTTCGAGGGCCGGGCACCTGGTACCGCGGGAGAGGACCGGACGATCGGCTATCTGATCGGGCGGTTTCAGGCGCTGGGGCTCGAGCCGGGCGGTGTCGACGGCAGCTGGACGCAGCCGGTGCCGCTATTGCACACACGCCTGGGCAAGCCGGAGCGGCTGGCCTTTTCGGTCGATAGCGAAAGCATTCCCCTCAATGCAGGCAAGGACATTTATGTGTCGACGCTGCAGCCGAAGGACAGGGCCGTGGTCGACGGTGCGGAGATGGTATTCGTCGGTTATGGTGTTACCGCTCCCGAGCGCGGCTGGGATGATTTCAAGGATGTCGACCTGAAGGGCAAGGTCGCGGTCTTTCTGGTCAATGATCCCGATTTTGCCGCCGCTGGCGACGAAGCGGTGGCCGGGAAATTCGGCGGTCGGGCGATGACCTATTATGGCCGCTGGACCTACAAGTTTGAGGAAGCGTCGCGGCGCGGCGCGGTTGCGGCGCTGATCATCCACGAGACCGAGGCGGCGGGCTATGGCTGGAGCGTGGTCGAAAGCCCGCAGGGTGAAAATTACGGCATAGCTGACGATAGCACGAGCCTGGCGCTGCAAGGCTGGATCAGCGGCGGGACGGCGGAGAAACTGTTCGATGATGCCGGGCTGGACCTCGCCAAACTGCGGGTGGCGGCGCGCAAGAATGATTTCAAGCCGGTGCCGATGGGTGCCCGCTTCGATGCCGATTATCCGGTCCAGCAGGAAACCGTGCAGAGCCAGAATGTCTTCGGGAAGATCCCCGGCAAGACGAGGCCGGACGAAACGATCATTTATGGCGCGCACTGGGATGCCTATGGCGAGGGACCGCCGGACGCCGAGGGCAGGATTTACCGCGCCGGCGCGAATGACGATGCGCTCGGCATCGCCGGGATCATGGAGATTGCCCGCAAGTTCAAGTCCCAGCCGCAGCCCGACCGGACGGTCGTGATCGCGGCCTGGTCGGCGGAAGAACGGGGCCTGCTGGGCTCCGAAGTCTATGCGCAGGACCCGATCTACCCGGTGGAGAAAACCGTCGCCAATCTGACGATCGATGTGCTGCAGACGGCGGGCAAGGCGAAGGATGTGATCCTGATTGGCAAGGGGCAGGGGACGCTGGAGGATGATCTGGCGCAATTTGCGAAAGCGCAGGGCCGGGTGGTGACCGAGGAAAATCTGCCCGAACGCGGCCTGTTTTTTCGCGCCGACCATTTCTCGCTGGCCAAGCAGGGCGTGCCGGTGCTGCTGATGATGAGCCTGGCCGGCGCATCCGATCTGGTGGAGGGTGGCCGGAAGGCTGGCCAGAAGTGGATCGATGATTATACCGGAAACTGCTACCACGCTGCCTGTGATGCCTGGTCGCCCGACTGGGATCTGACGGGCGCGGTCCAGGATATCAATGTGATGTTCGATATCGGCAACAGCCTGGCCTATTCCGGCAAATGGCCGGAATGGAAAGCGGGCTCCGAATTCAAGGAACGGCGCGACGCCAGCGCCGAACTGCGGCGATAGGACGGCGCTCTATTCGGGCTTGCGCGCCAGCCATATCGTATGTTTGGCACCCTTGCCGTTGGCGCGGGCGGCTACCGTGACGGTATCGACGGAAAAGCCGGACTTGTGCAGCCGAGCGGTGAACTTCGGATCGCCCTCGCTCGACCAGATCGCCAATATGCCGTTGCTGCGCAGCGCCTTCTTTGCTGCGGCCAGGCCGGTCATGTTGTAGAGGCGGTCATTGGCCTCATGGGTCAGGCCGTCGGGGCCATTGTCGACATCGAGCAGGATCGCGTCATAGTCGCGGTCGGCTCGCTTGATCACGTCACAGACGTCGCCGGTGGTGATGGTTACGCGGCTGTCATCGAGGGATTTCTGCGAAAGCGCGGCCATAGACCCCCGCGCCCATTTCACGATGGCAGGGATCAGCTCGACCACTTCCACGCTTGCCTGCTGTGGCAGGACCGATAGGGCCGCGCGCAGGGTGAAACCCATGCCGTAGCCGCCGACCAGGATTCGGGGATTTTTGACCGAGAGGCGTTCACAGGTGAGGGTCGCCAGCGCTTCTTCCGAACCGCTGAGCCGGCTGTTCATCAGCTCGATGCGGCCGAGCATGATCGAAAATTCGTCGGCGCCCTTGAGCGCCCTCCGGAACAGGCGCAATTCGCCGCCGCCGGGGATGGCGGCGGTATCCAGCAGTTCGCGGGCGATCATCTCACAAAACTGGCCCCATTGGCGTCGAGCACCGCTCCGGTCATGCTGGCGGGCGCGTCGAGCGCGCAATAGCGGGCCATCGAGGCGATTTCCTCCGGCTGAGCCACCCGGCCGAGCGGAATGTCGGCGAGCAGCTTGTCGCC
>CAWUKF010000256.1:0-3880 GCA_963922745.1 uncultured Sphingomonadales bacterium | reverse complement strand
GCTCCGGCGAGATCAAGGGCCGCGAAGAATATCTGCGCCAGAGCCTGTTTCATGGTCGGCAGCGGCAGATCCCATTTCCAGATCGCAACGTGCGTCTTGCCCCGCGCGATCGGGATGAAGATCGACAGGAACAGCGCCAGGATGGCGGTCCCGATAGCGAGGCAGACCACCCTGGAAATGTGCATGCCGCCAATCGCCAGCGCCCCGTCGTGGAAAAACAGCGCGGCTGCAGCCACGAACAGCACGCCGCCCCAGAAGGCACCGCCCGCAATCGCGACAATCCGCGCCACATCCGGTCCGTCGAGGCCGGCGGCAGAATATACCCGATAGCGCGCGGCGCCCCCGGTCAGCGCTGAAAATCCGAGATTGTGGCTCAGCGCATAGCTGGTGAACGAGGCGGTCGCGGCGGTGGACCAGGGAAGCGGCCGGCCGATGATGCGCAGCGCCAGCACGTCATAGATGGTAAGCGCGAAATAGCTCAGCGTCGCAAAGGCAAATGCAAGTGCTATCCGGCCGGCAGATATTGAGGAGAGAGCAGAGCGGACATCCTGCAGCTTCACTTCCCTGGTCAGTTGATGCAGCGCGAACAGCGCAAGCCCCATGATCACCAGCACGACGGCGAGCCCGATCGCCCTGCCGTAGTGCGATAAAAACGCAGCGCCTCCGGCTGCTTCCGGTTCCAATGCTGTTTCCGTCATCCGTCCAAGCCTGCCTGTTTTATCTTATGCCGAATCGTCCGGTAGACCAGTCCCGCATCATGTTCCAGATAATGCCCGCCGGGAAGCGCCACCACGTCGACATTGGGCATGGCCTTCAATGCCGGACACAGCGAATGGCGCTCTTCAACACCGTGGATACACAGTGCCGGCAGCCAGTCGAGTGTCTTGGCGGTGGGCAACGCCTGCAGGTCGGGCGGGGTCAGATTGAACAGCTCGTTGGGCGAGGCTTGCAGATAGATGGTGTCGGTCGGGACCGTGAGCACGACCATGGCGATACCCTTCCTGTCAGCGGGCCGAAAATCGGCGAGCCCCAGTTGCAGGGCATCTGCGCCAAAAGACTGGCCCACGAGTATGACCGGTTTTCCGCCAGATTGCGCCCGCGCCCGCTCGATCAGGTCGTGAAGCATGGCCGTTACCTCCGCCGGAGTCCGTTCGCTCCTGAAATAGGTAAGGGAATTGAAGCCCACGACCGGCACCCCGTCGTCCGCAAACCGCCGGACAATATCCGGCCCCATGCCCGCGTTCAGGCCCATGTCGCCCGACAGGAAAACCACCGCATACGGGGCGCTGGCCGTTCCCTCTGGCCGGACGATGATGACGGGGTCGCTGGCAAAATAGCCGAGCCAGCCGAGCCAGCCTGCGAAGACGGCAGCCGTCAGGAGCACGATTGCGCCAATGCGGACCAATAGCCTTTTCACAGGCTTATGCCTGTCAGGAAGGTTCGGGCGATCAGGCCGGCATTGCCGTCGAAATGATGGTCGCCGGGAAGGAGGACCTGCTCCGCCTTTCCTGCCGGTATATCGGGGCAGACATTGTCCTTTTCGGTTGTACCCCGGATGCATTGCACATTGACCCCTGTCAGGCCGGCAACCGCGGGCACCGTCGGGAGCGCGTCATCGCCGCTGATATCGAGCCAGCTGCCGAGATGAAACTGGAAATCCGCCTTGTCGCCGAGACCGAGCAGGCTTAGCCGGACCACCTGACTACGGCTGTCCGGCGGCAGCGCCGAATAGACGAATGGTAGGACATCCGCACCAAAGGAATAGCCGATGACGATCACCCGGTTGCGCTTCCACCGCCGTCCGTAGGTTCGGATGATCCTGTCCAGATCGCCTGCTGCTGATCCCGGCGTCCGGGCAGACCAGAAATATTCGAGACTGCTGACCCCGATCGTGGGAACGCCCTTTTTTGCAAGCTGGGTTGCGATTTGCTGGTTGAGGCCGGTCCAGCCGCCGTCGCCGGAATAGAAAACCGCCATCGTGTCTGTGACCGGCGCACCGGGCTCTGTAATCTCGGTGATCGGCAGGCCGGCGACCGCTGTCTTGAGCAGCGGTTCAAATAGCCCGGACAGCATGGCTGCCGGAATCGGCTCCCCTGCCGAGGGTGCACCCATGACCAGGCGGGCATTTTTTACCGCCCCGACAAATTTGGCCACGGAGAAGCCATCGCCCACTGCCGGTGATTCGGCAGACGCCAGCACTATCCAGGGTGCCGGGACGGATTTGACCGGAACGAGCGTCCAGCGCGCAGCGGATTGCTCGCGCGTCGCGACGTGGCAAAGCGGCTGCGCGAACCGGAATTGTGGGGAGAAGCCAAGCGAGACCGTGGCCCGGTACAGGCCGACGGCGCTTTGCTGATTGACTATGTAAGCGAGCGCGCCCCCTTCGCCGATACCCGCGATCACCGGCTGAAGGTAGGATTTGATCCCCGTCCGGTGCTGGACATCCTTGGACAGATTGTCGAAACTGTTGACGAAGGAAAGGCATTTGCCCTCGGCGTCTAGGCTCTTCTGGCGCATTTCCGGAAGGGATATTCCGGCAACGGTGAATCCCATCCTGGTCAGCGAAGCGGTTACTTGCGCGTCCCGGCCACCGGGGCCGTCGCTGTCGGATATCAGCAGAACGATCCCGCCCGGTTCCCCTGCCGGTGCCGTCACATGCACCGTGCCGAGGGCGCGGAATTGATAAGAGAAATTGCTCGGGGAGGATGTCGGTCGGAGAAAGAGCGCAACGCCGAGCGCACAGCCGCAAGCCGCGAGCAGCAGAAAGATCACGAGGCCGGACGGGCGACGGCGATTCAGGATATTCACCATGACAGCAGGGTCACTTGCGATAAGCCATGTTCATGCCGACCGCCCTCGCCACCGAATCGGGACGGCCCGAATTCTCTCTGATGTCAGGGGCCGATGCCGAAAGGTCCGGGCATTGGGCACGAACCGGCGGCCGTACCGCGGAAAGAGATTGGATCATGTTCGATAATTCCCTGCGCAAGCCTGTCCCTGCGTGGGTTAGCAATGCAGCAATCCATGTGGAGCCGGGGTGTCTGCGAGGTTACGAATTTGTAATGCGATCCGGTGGCGGCCGACTTCGGGATGCACAGATGCCCGGACCGGGCGGGACGCTAATATATGTCAGCGAGCGCCGGCGGGTCGGATCCATTCGCCGCCGGAATGCGCGCTTTGAGCCTATCGTCGTGACACGCTATCTGCAGACGGTCTCCGCATGATTGCCTACTCGACGAGATGGATCGGCAGCGCCGTCGAATTCTTGATTTCCGACAGGGCGATGCTGGAGGTAATTTCCTGCACGCCGGGCAGCCGGGAGAGCTTTTCGAAGAACAGGCTTTCGTAGGATTCGATGTCCACCGTCACCACCCGCAGCAGAAAGTCGACGGTGCCCATCAGCACGTAGCATTCGATCACTTCCGGGATATCGGCGATAGCCGCTTCGAAATCGGCGAGATGCGCGCGGCCGTGGGCCGACAGCTTCACTTGGGCAAATACCTGCGCGCGCAATCCGACCTTTTTGCGGTCGACAAGCACCACCCGTTTGCGGATCACGCCCGATTCCTCGAGCATATTGACCCTTCGCCAGCACGGTGATTGCGAGAGCCCCACCCTGTCCGCCAGATCGCTGCTGGAGATGCGGGCATCCTCCTGCAGGATTTCGAGAATCTTTTTCTCATGGCGATCCAGTTGCATATTTTATTCCCAATGTTGAATAATAATGGATACTTTATGCATAACATGATCGTTATCGTCAATGATAGACCAACATTATCCCCGGCCTTCGGCTATTCCATACGGGAATTTCCGACGAACCCTTTTCCAGGAGCACATGATGGTCAACCACTGCAATCCGCTCGCTACCCACGAGGCCGTG
>CAWUKF010000255.1:0-3921 GCA_963922745.1 uncultured Sphingomonadales bacterium | reverse complement strand
GGATGTCGAGGTGAAGCTCGCCCATGCCCTTGATGATCGTCTGACCCGATTCATGGTCCGTCGACACCTGGAACGAAGGATCTTCAGCCGCCAGACGGTGCAGAGCAACGCCCATCTTTTCCTGGTCAGCCTTGGTCTTCGGTTCGACGCTGAGCTCGATAACCGGCTCAGGGAATTCCATGCGTTCCAGAATGATCGGCTTCGCGGGATCGCAGAGCGTATCGCCGGTGGTGGTGGTTTTCATACCCGCCAGTGCGACGATGTCGCCTGCAAATGCTTCCTCGATGTCCTTGCGGTCATTGGAGTGCATTTCCAGGATACGGCCGACTTTTTCCTTCTTGTCCTTGACCGAGTTCAGCAACGTGCCTTTTTCCAGCTTGCCGGAATAGATACGGCAGAAGGTCAGCGTGCCCACGAACGGATCGTTCATGACCTTGAACGCCAGCGCGGAGAACGGCTCGTCATCGGACGATGGCCGGCTGTCTTCGGTTTCGCCGTCGAGCAGAACGCCCTTAATGGCAGGAACGTCGAGCGGGCTCGGCATATAGTCGACAACCGCGTCGAGCAAAGGCTGAACGCCCTTGTTCTTGAACGCCGAACCACACAGCACGGGAACGAAGCTCTGGTTGAGCGTGCCCTTGCGGATCAGCGACTTCAGAGTCGCGGCATCCGGTTCATTGCCTTCGAGATATTGTTCCATGATGTCATCGTCCTGCTCGACAGCAAGCTCGATCAGCTTCTCGCGATATTCAGCCGCTTCGTCGGCCATGTCCGCAGGAATCTCACCATAAGTATATTCAGCACCCAGATCTTCGTTCTTCCAGGTGATCGAACGCTGGTTCACCAGATCGACCAGACCGACCAGGCTCGCTTCGATGCCGATCGGCAGATAGAGAACCGCCGGGGTCGCGCCGAGACGGTCGATGATCGACTGCACGCAGAATTTGAAGTCCGCGCCGGTACGGTCGAGCTTGTTGATGAAGCACATCCGCGGCACTTTATATTTGTCAGCCTGGCGCCATACGGTTTCGGACTGCGGCTCAACGCCGGCAACGCCATCGAAACAGGCAACCGCGCCATCGAGCACACGCAGCGAACGCTCGACTTCAATGGTGAAGTCAACGTGGCCTGGCGTATCAATGATGTTGATCCGGTGCTCTGGCCCCTTGCGGTCTTCCGCATTCCAGAAACAGGTGGTCGCAGCAGAGGTAATGGTAATACCCCGCTCTTGCTCCTGCTCCATCCAGTCCATCGTCGCCGCGCCGTCATGCACTTCGCCGATCTTGTAGGACTTGCCGGTATAATAGAGGATACGTTCCGTGGTCGTGGTCTTACCGGCATCAATATGGGCCATGATGCCGATATTGCGATAATATTTGAGCGGATGGCTGCGTGCCATAGTCTGTACTCCGATATGTGGGGAACCAATTCTGGTCGCCCTATAGTGAAATGGGCTGAACAATGCCAGCCCCGATTAAATCGCAATCTTGTCAAAAAGTCCGTTCGTACCGAGCTTGTCGAAGCGCCTCGATCGAGAATGATTTCTCTGTCGAGACGCGTCCTTCGACAGGCTCAGGACGAACGGTCTGTACTTTTTACTACCAGCGGTAGTGAGCGAATGCGCGGTTGGCTTCCGCCATCTTGTGCGCATCTTCCCGCTTCTTCACCGCGTTGCCACGGTTGTTCGATGCATCGAGAATTTCTCCCGACAGCCGAGCAGCCATGGTGGTTTCGCTGCGGCCGCGAGCGGCAGAGATCATCCAGCGGATCGCCAGAGCCTGCGCGCGTTCGGGACGCACTTCGACCGGAACCTGATAGGTCGCACCACCGACACGGCGGCTGCGCACTTCGATGCCCGGCTTGATATTGTTGAGAGCATCATGAAACAGCTGCAAAGGATCTTTCTTCGCCTTGGCTTCAACGCTGTCAAAGGCACCGTAGACGATGCGCTCTGCGGTGGATTTCTTACCATCCATCATCAGGTTGTTCATGAATTTCGAAAGCACCAGATCCTTGAATTTCGGATCGGGCAGGATAACCCGTTTTTCGGGACGACGACGACGTGACATATCTTATAACTCCGAAACTGAATTATTTAGGACGCTTGGCGCCATATTTCGAACGGCTCTGCTTGCGGTCCTTGACACCCTGGGTATCGAGAACGCCGCGCAGGACGTGGTAACGCACACCGGGAAGGTCGCGCACACGGCCGCCGCGGATCAGCACAACGCTATGCTCCTGAAGGTTATGACCTTCACCGGGAATATAGCTGATGACCTCGCGCTGGTTGGTCAGGCGAACCTTGGCAACCTTGCGCAGAGCGGAGTTTGGTTTCTTTGGAGTCGTTGTATAGACACGGGTGCAAACGCCGCGCTTCTGCGGGTTGGCTTCCATGGCCGGCACCTTGGACTTCGTCTTCTGGGGCACCCGCCCTTTACGGACGAGCTGGTTGATCGTTGGCATAAAGTCTTCACCTTATAGTAGATTAGTCCTGCATGAAGCAGGGGTTACTCTCACCGTCCAATAGGGCGGCAAGTGTTTTGCCTATGTAAGTTTTCTGCGGCGTCGAGCAGAGCCCGAAGAAGCGGAAGCGCGGCCCTTAGACGGGATTCGGGTTTGGGTCAAGGGGGTGGAAATCAGGGGCCCGAAAATGGGGTAAAAATCAGGGGCACGAAAATAGAAATTCTAATGCAGTATTTTAACAATATTCATATTAGGCTCCATATTCCGTAGACTAGATTAAATCTGAAAATTAGGAGAGAAGTATTGAATAAAATATCAAGATAAAATTTTGGGCGATTTGACTTTGAATCCCACAAAGATAGTGATATAGCTTTACGCCTAAATTTTCGTGGGGGATTTATGCTAAAACTCGGTTTTGTCGTGACTTTCACTCTTGCCATGCTTGGCTCTGCCACCTCGGCGCAGGCTCAATGGTATTGGTTTCCCAAGAAGGTCGTTATAGACCAACAAAAGGTCAGAACTAAAGACATCTGTGGCGCTCAATATGGTAAGTTGGGATGTAGAACGACGAAATTTGGTCTAACATTGACAGAAGCCGATATACCTATCGACGTCAAAAACGGAGAGCCGGAATGGCGCGCCGTACTTGGTCAGATGGTCCAAAAAAATGATTACCGCGGTACACTTGACAGCCTAATTCCTTGCAGTTCCGATGGTTTGATTAAATTTGATGACTCGAATTTGGCATCACTAGGAACAAAAACCATTTTTTCCTTTAAAAAAACCGCTGACGTTAGATCTTACGCGAATCTAGGAATAGATTTAGAACAATTACTTTTGCAATCCGGAGTACCTACGGAAAATGTTGGCGACCTTGAAGCAAGGTTCAAAACATCTTACGATAAAGTAGCTGCAAAAAAATGGGAAATGAAAGGCAATTACTACCGGGTAAAATTGAACACCGATACTTTTACGCAAATCCGTTCGAATGCGGCAACAAATGCTGCTTCAAAAGAATGTGGAGATCGCATAAGGACACTCAAAAATGCCGGTTTTGAGCTCTTTCCGATTTATTCGATCTCAGTGATTGAACTTGACAGCGCTGGATATAGTTCTGGAATCGCCGAAAGATTTGCGGCTGAATTTGCTGCAAGGGTCAGAAAGACCGAGAAAGATGCGGATATCGCATCAATTGAAGCGGGAATAACCAGCGCAGTCCAGACCGCTTTTCAAGCATCCACCGGCTCTCAGATCCGTGTGATTGCTTGGGACTATATGAGCATGCCAACGTCTTTTGACATACCCTTGGACGCAATTGGACAAAGCGCGCCATCAGATTAATAATAATGGAATCACCATAATAAGGTAGGTGTTTTCGAGCCTGCTTGCTAGCTTTCGTAATAGTGGATTTATTTGGTAGCGGTGGGAGCTTCGGTTAAAATCACTGTATTAAATTCA
>CAWUKF010000254.1:0-3925 GCA_963922745.1 uncultured Sphingomonadales bacterium | reverse complement strand
CGCTCGACCCGACGCGATAGGCCCGTTCAGATCGCAAGGGAAGCCGGCTTGTTGTGAAGCGGCGGCTGGGCCTCCCCGGGTTCGGACCTATCCGAACGGACGCCGTCGCTCGCCAGATGCGTCTGCTTCGCTGGCCGAACGAATAGCAGGCCCATGAAATAGCCGATAATCGCGCTTGCTCCATAACCTACCATCGGCGTCGGGTAGGCGCCCATGGCGGCAGCGGCGATCAGCGTCAGCCAGCTGCCGGCGAACACATATTGGCTGATGCTGCGCTCCGCCTTGGGCACGAACATCATCGGACAGACCAGCAAAAGACACCCGCCCCAAAGCATCAGCCCGACCCACGGGCTAATCGAAAAGCCGGTCCACAGGATATGATCCACGAAAGGAACCGCCGGCAGCCGGTCGGCCAGCAGCAAGGTGATGGCGAAGCCCGCCGTACAGAACAGGGCGGCACCGAACGTGATCCGGCTCGGTCGGAACAGGCTGACCATGGTTACGGCCACGAACAGCATCGCCGCCATCGCCCGGTCGGGCTGTATCGCCATGGCGGCGGCGGCGAGACCCATCGCCGCCAGCGTCACCCGGTTTTGCAGCCTGGCGAAACCGGTCACCAGCATGGGCAGCAGGATCAGGCTGGTCTGGACGAAAAACGGTCCGATCACCAGCCAGCGCCGGGCCTCCTCGACGGCATGGCCAAAGGTCGCGGTCGCCAGCAGGATCAGCGACCCGCCCGACAGAATGAGCATGATGACATCATTGCCGGTCCGCACCGAACCCCGCAACCCGATGGTCAGAAACAGGCCGATCAGAACCGCCGCGCCATTGACGATCACCATCGTTATCGGCGCATCCGCCACCAGCAGATAGGCCAGGCCGACCAACCCCGCAGTCAGGCCACAGGCCAGTGTCAAAAGTGAAAATCGGTCCGTCATCAGGCTGCTCTCCATTTGTCTCACCAGATTCTCGCGCTCGAGATGGAAGCGGGAGCAGGCAATCAGGCAGCCGATGGCAAAAGCGAGCACCTCCCGGTTGTTGTCGATCGCCGCCAATTCCGCCTGCATCGCACGCGACCATTTCTCGCGATGCACCGGTGTCATCCACCCGATCAGAGCTGCCAGACCGCGCCGCATCATGCCGGCTTCGCCCGCAACCCCGCATCGATGGCGGAACGCTGGTCCTGCACAAGGCTTTTCGCCAGCACCCGTCCGGCTTCTGTCAGCCGATACATATGCCGGGGAGGGCGCCCCTCGATTCGCGTCTCCTCCCACCGCGATTCCAGCAAAGCCTGATCCTCGAGTCGCGCCAGCATCGGGTAAAGCGTGCCCGGCTTGACGCCGGTAATCTGCATGATTTCATAGCCATGCAGGCTGCCCGGCGCCTCGAACAGAGCACTCAGTGCCGCTCGCGTTGCCTTCGAAGGTGCCCTTTGTTTACGCATGCATCACTATATCAATATATATCGACTTAATGTCAATTGCCTTGCTCTGACCCGTCCGCAAGTTGATATAAAATGTGAAAAAATGGTGCGGCGGCGACCAAAAATATATCTATTTCGCCAGATTTATCTATGTCGAAGTCAATGACAGACGCAAAACCCCACAACCGCGACAAGAATTATCGGATCAAGGGCAACAGCCCGTTTCGCAAGGCCCTCGGCGTTTCCAACGAGGCCGGCGAGGTCAAGGCGCGCTCGGCCATGTCTGCCAGACTCAGTTGGTCAGTGCATGAAATACCAGCACCATCGCTTCGGCAGAACCGAGCGTGGAAATACCGGCGGTGATTGTAGAACCGCTCACGGACCCGCCTCGCGGATCGCTTTCATCAGTGCCGCTTGCATTATCGTCTTCAGCATCGCCAGCCGTGCTGCAGTTCGTGCCTGAAACCATCGAGCCGGCAATATAGGTGACCGGCGCAGGCAAGGGGATCGTGGCGACGACCGCTGTGGCAGCGCCGTTGCCCGCATTCGAAACGGTCATGCAATAACGGATGCTGGCGCCGGGAACAGCCTTGGGGTTGATCCCGCCATTTACGGGGTCGCTCAATATATGCGAAACGAGCGTGACCTGTATTTCGGGCAGCTGCACCGGGCGCACGGAGAAGACGCCCATTGCCCATCCCTGGATGCGGTTGAGTGTGTAGCTCATGGTTGTTGTTGCCGAACCCGTTTTTGTGCTGCCCGCGCCGATCACATCGGCAGCATTCAGACGGTTCCACCAGCTTGTCTGCCCAGAAGCTGCGGTGACCGTTTTGACGTTATCGTCAGCAGAAATTGCCGCCAGAACCACTTCGTCCGGGGCGCTGGCTACGCTTGCAGAGGCCGTCAGAACATTGGTTCCGCTGGCGAATTGCGATGCGGAAATCGGATTGGACTGATCAACATTGGCGAACGAGATCGCGGCTCCGATTATGGCGGCAGTCCCGTCAAGTCGGACCGAGACTCTATTGGTCCCGATCGTCGGAGCAACCAAACCCCAAACTTCCACTCTGGTATTGCCTCCCGCATCAGTGCTCGTCCCCAGAAATGTCATCGCGTGGCCCGCGTAGGTCGCCGATATGACGCGGTCGTTATCCCGCTCAATTGCCATAGAGACGACGAGAAACCGGTCATTACCGTTGCCAACCGTGTGGTTCCAGTTGAAGGTCGTGCCGCTGTCCTCCAACGTGCTGGCGGGATCTATCGTAATATTTTGGGCATGCACGCGGTCTGCATGCAGGATCAGGAGCAAGAGCACGCAAAGCCATGCCGCAAGGGCCAGAACAGGGCGACCGAACGCCGGCGCAATTGACGCTAGAGCGACCGGTTGAGCAGGATGGCGGGGGGAATCTATTGGGATCACAATATGACCAGCTTCGTTGGGGCAGCGATTCCTGCAGGATTGCATCCGGTTCGCAGCGGCGTTCATGGGGGCAAACAGAACCCGGCTTGTCTGGCGGGCAATCACAGGCTGATATCTGCAAACATGATTATCCGGGCGGTCTGAGCTGAAATTGTCTATCGCACTTCAGTTTCTGTTTCGGCTGTCATCGAATCCTGATTATTGCCAGACATCGAACTTTCGATTGATTGTTCATCTGCTCTGCAATCCCGGCTGGCGGTGCGCTGATTATCACCGCCAACGCTGTAAACAAGTTCGACCTCGGAACAGTGTCCGGTAGACATTGAATCTGGTTTTTGCCAATTTGATTGAGGTAATGATGCTATGTCATTTGTAATACTGGAATGAACTATCATTAAAGAAGAAGCTTTCAACAATAATAATATACTCATTATAACACCTTTATATACGAATTTATACTTCAACCATACTAATAATAAATTTTAATATTGAAATCGTGCCCAATATCATTTCGGTTTGGCTGGAAATCTCCATCCCGAAGCCTCGCCTTGCCCTGGATATGGACCTGAATTTTGAAACGTCTCAAAGGGAGCAGCCAACCAACCTTTGACACGCTTCCGGACTCTTGCCCTGGCCAGCGATAATCCTTTTCACGGCCATTCCCGCTTATTGTTAAGATCAATCGCCAAATTCTCTCATCGGGGTTTGATCGAAACGCTGGAAGGTCTATGCGGTGCGGCAGCGCGAACCATCCTGGTTTGCCATGCCACGCCAGTGCGGAACGACAATGAACCAGCCCAACAACAAGATCCCCGGCCTTGCGACGCGCCAGTCCGCCATTCGCCTGCTCGACGCCGTCTGCCGGCGCGGCGAGACGCTGGACCAGGCGATGCCTGCGGCTACCGGAAAATTGTCCAATCCTTCCGACAAGGCGCTGGCCCATAATATCGCCGCCAATGTGCTGCGCTGGATGAGCGCGCTCGACGCGATGATCGACAGCGCGACCCGCAACCGGCTGGCCGACGATGCCAAGCCGCGGATGGCGCTGCGCATTGCGCTGGCGCAAGTGCTGATTCTCGATA
>CAWUKF010000253.1:0-3958 GCA_963922745.1 uncultured Sphingomonadales bacterium | reverse complement strand
CCGGTGGAAATGACGATATATTTTTCCGAATGGGTAAGGCCGATGCCGACCCGGTAGCCCTCGTCATCCTCGTGATACAGCTCGACATCATCGGCAATTTCGGTTCCGAGAACATGCAGGCGGGCATTGTCGGTTCGCCATTGCTCGTTGGCGAGACCGTAGAGCAGCATCTTTGAATCGGCGGACCAGACCAGACTCGACAAGGTGCCGGGAATGACATCGGGCAGCAGTTCGCCGGTGGTCATATCCTTGATCCGTGCCTCGAACCGCTCGGAACCATTGTCGTCATAGGCATAGGCCAGCAGGCGGCCATCGGGGGATACCGACGCCGCGCCGAGGCGGAAATATTCCTTGCCCTCGGCCAGTTCATTCTCGTCGAGCATCAGCTGGTCTTCGCCGCCCGACACCGCTTTGCGCCAATGCTGGCGATATTGCATGCCCTCCTCGAACTTGCTCCAGTAGAGCCAGTCGCCGTCCTTTTGCGGCACCGAACTGTCGTCTTCCTTGATCCGCGCCTTCATCTCGCGAAACAGGGCATCGGTCAGCGGCTTGCGGTCGGCCATATTCTGTTCGAACCACTGATTTTCTGCGTTGAGATAGGCCAGAACATCCTCGTCCTCGACCACCGGGTAGCGCGGGTCCTTGAGCCAGTGCCAAGGGTCACTGATGCGGTAGCCGTGCCGTTCATATTGGTGGGCGCGCTGCTCTGCAAATGGGGGGCGGGTAAGCTTTTCGGTCATGGTCTCTGCTCTTCTCTGGCCGGATTTAGGTGGCGATTGGGGCTCTGAACTCCTATGTGTTGCACTATAGTCTTATTCAAGGAGTTTGCTCAGCGATGTTGATGTCCACCTACGAAGCCCGCCTCCACGCGCTGCGGGAGCAAATGCAGAAAGATGGCCTCGATGGCTTTGTCGTGCCGATCTGTGACGAGCATATGAGCGAATATGTCGGCGAATATGCGCAGCGCCTCGCGTGGCTGACCGGCTTTGGCGGCTCGGCTGGTTCGGCGGTCGTGCTGAAGGACAAGGCGGCGATGTTCATCGATGGCCGCTATGTCGTGCAGGTGCGGGATCAGGTTGACGGCAATCTCTACGAATATATCAACGTCAAGGATCAGAAGCCCCATGAATGGCTCGCGGCCAATGCGCCAAAGGGCGGCAAGATCGGTTATGACGCCTGGCTACACACCCGCGACTGGGCTGAAACGGCCCGTAAGGCGTTGAAGAAGACCGGTGCCGAGCTGGTCGAAGTGGCGCGCAATCCGATCGATGCCGTCTGGGATGACCAGCCGCCGCGTTCGCCGGAGAAACTGGCTGTTCATCCGGATCAATATGCCGGCAAATCGGCGCGGGACAAGCGTGCGGATGTTGCGGCCTGGCTCAAGGACAATGACTATGATGCGACGGTGATAGCAGCGCTCGATTCTGTTGCCTGGTTCCTCAATGTTCGCGGCAAGGATATTGCCAACACGCCGGTGCCGCTCGCCTATGCGATCGTTCGCGCCGACGAGACGGCGACGCTGTTCGTCGCGCCGGAAAAGCTGACCGATGCGGTGCGCGAGCATCTCGGCAATCATGTCGAAATCCGCAACTATGACGAGCTGGCCGACGCATTGTCGGAAATGAACGGCAAGACCGTTGCGGTTGATCCCGAGCGATCGGTCGCTGCGATCTTCTCCGCACTCGACAGCGCCGGAGCGAGGGTGGTCAAGGAGCGCGATCCGACGGTTCTTGCCAAGGCGATCAAGAATGAAGCAGAAATCAAGGGTCACAAGGCGGCGCAGAAGCGCGATGGCGCAGCGCTCACCAAATTTCTTCACTGGATGGCAAAGGAAGCGCCGAAGGGTGGGCTGGACGAATTGTCCGCCGCTGCCCGGCTGCGCGAGTTTCGCGCGGAAAATCCGGAACTCAAGGATCTGTCCTTCCGCACCATTTCTGCCGCCGGCGATCACGGGGCGCTGCCGCACTACAGCGTCAATGAGGAAACCAATCAGCCGGTCACGATGAATTCGCTCTATCTGGTCGACAGCGGCGGGCAATATCCCGATGGCACCACCGATGTCACCCGGGTGGTCGCGGTCGGCGAGCCGACTGCGGAGATGCGCAAGCGCTACACACAGGTGCTGCAAGGGCATATCGCACTCGATCAGGCCGTCTTCCCGAAGGGCACGACCGGCGGGCAGCTCGACATATTGGCGCGGCAATATCTGTGGGCCGACGGCGTTGATTATGGCCATGGCACCGGGCATGGCGTCGGCAGCTATTTGTCGGTGCACGAAGGACCGCAGCGGATTGCCAGCTTCGGTGGCATGGACCAGGCGCTCGAGCCGGGCATGATCCTGTCCAATGAACCGGGCTATTACAAGGCCGGCGAATTCGGGATCCGGATCGAAAATCTGTTTCTGGTCGAAGAGCGGGAGATAGAGGGCGGCGAACAGACCATGCTCGGCTTCGAGACGCTGACCTTCGCGCCGCTGGAGCGCAAGCTGATCGAAGTGGCGATGCTCTCCCCGGGCCAGCGCCAGTGGGTCGACGACTATCATGCCAAGGTGCGCGCGCTGATCGCGCCGCAGCTCGACGGCGAAGATCTGGCTTGGCTGGAGGACCAGACCGAGCCGCTCTGAATCTGTTGACCCGAATCAAATGTTCTCTTAATGTTCTCCATCCCTGATGAGGAGAAATTTGATGATTGGCTATGTCACTTTGGGAACCAACGATCTGCCGCGGGCGGCGAAATTCTATGACGCGATCGCCGCCGAGATGGGAGTCGGAAGGATGATGGATTTCGACCAGTTTATCGCCTGGGGCACGATGGGCGGCGCGCCAGGAATAGCGGCAACCAAGCCCTTTGACGGCGAGCCGGCCAGCGTCGGCAATGGTGTGATGGTGGCGCTGGAGGTGAAGGACAAGGATCAGGTACAGCGCCTTTACGACATTGCCCTGGCTCATGGCGGCAGCGACGAGGGCGCACCGGGTCCGCGCGGGGACGAGGGCTTTTATGCCGGCTATTTCCGCGATCCGGACGGCAACAAGCTCAATGCCTTTTGCATGACGGCTCCGCAAGCCGGTTGACAGGCCCGGCGCGCTGGGGAAAGAGCCTGCGCCATGACAGACCAGAAAAACCCTCGTGACGGCTTTCGCCTGATCACCCCGCTGCGCGTGCGCTATGCCGAATGCGATCTGCAGGGCATTGTCTTCAACGCCCATTATATGGCCTTCGCCGATATCGGGTTGACCGAATATATGCGCGCGCTGGTGGCCGCAGACCGGCCGCGGGACGAGGGCGACATGATGGGCACATTTACCCGGCATTTCGGCGGTGACAACTGGGTGCGCCACGCCGAGGTCGATTTTCGGGCATCGGCGAGGGCGGATGACCTGCTTGACATCGCGGTGCGGATCATCCGATTCGGCAAGACCAGCTATGCGCTGCTGGTGCATATCCTGCGCGGCGACGAACTGCTCAATGTGGTGAAGCTGACCTATGTCTGGTTCGATCCGGCGACCGAACAGGTGTCCCCGGTGTCGGCAAAATTTATCGAGGCGGTCAACAATTTCGAACTGATCAGGCCGGAACGTGCGGTGGTGAACGTCTAGCCTTGCGGCTTGCCGACCGTATCGCTCGGCACCAGCTGTTTTGCCTGCGCCTTGCGGCGACGCAGATTGGCGCGCAGCTGTTCGGCAAGCCGCTCGGCTTTCTCTGCTTCCTTGCGCTCTTTTTCCGATTTGGGCTGTGGTTTCGGCATGGCGCCTGATCGCATTATGCGCCGAAAAACGCAACTCCGCTTGACAAGATCGCACGCATTTGGTCTTAGGCCCGCGGTCTGGCATAAACCGCAGCGACTAGCGGACAATGCCGATGTATCGAAATGGTCGGCTGCTGTAGCTCAGTGGTAGAGCGCGTCATTGGTAATGACGAGGTCGAGAGTTCAATTCTCTCTAGCAGCACCACCATTTTT
>CAWUKF010000252.1:0-3959 GCA_963922745.1 uncultured Sphingomonadales bacterium | reverse complement strand
GCCCATTGCGGCATATCGGTCGAAACGATGCAGGATATGGCCGCCCAGCTTGCCGCCGACCAGCCCGCTGCCCTCTATGGCCGGATGGGGGTCTCGGTCTGCGAATTCGGCACGCTCAACCAGTGGCTGATCCAGGTGATCAATATTGCTGCGGGCAATCTCGACCGCGTGGGCGGGACGATGGTGCCGGAACCGGGGCTCGACACGATCAATCTGGTCGGCCGGGGATCGGTGCGGACGGTCGATACCGGGCGCGGCCCGATGCCTTCGGTGATGGGCGAACTGCCGATGGTGACCTTTGCCGACGAAATGCTGCGCGACGATGACGACAAGGAGCGCATTCGCTCGCTGTTCGTGGTCACCGGCAACCCTGTGCTGTCCTCGCCCGACGGTGCCAAGCTAGACCGGGCGCTCGAGAAACTCGACCTGATGGTCTCGTTCGACATGTATGTTACCGAAACCAGCCGCCACGCCGATTATATCCTCCCGCCCTGCGGACCACTCGAGAAAGATCATTATCCCTTCTTCTTCGGGCCGCTGGCGATCCGCAACTATGCCAGCTACTCGCCGGCGATTTTCGATCTGCAGGATGGCGAGAAGACCGACTGGGAAATCATCGCCGAACTGGCGCGCGAAATTCTGGCGCAGGACGGGCAGGATGTGCCCAATATCCGCGAACCGCGCGATGTCCTCGACGGCATGTTGCAAAGCTCGCCCGCCGGCCTGACGCTGGCGGAAGTGGAAGCAGCGCCCAATGGTATTGATCTGGGCCCACTGCGCCCCTGCATGGCCGACCGTCTGCGCACTGAAGACAAGATGATCCACTGCGCCCATCCCGATTTTCTCGCCGAACTGGAGCGTTTCGCGGCATCGCTGGCCGAAGAGCGCCCTGATACGCTGCGCCTGATTGGCCGCCGCCATGTCCGTCAGAACAACAGCTGGCTGCACAACAGCAAACGGCTGCTCAAAGGGCCGGACCGCTGCACGCTGATGATCCACCCGGATGACGCCAGCGCGCGCGGGCTGGTCGATGGCGTCATGGCGTCAGTCTCCAGCCGGGTGAACAGCGTCGATATTGTCGTCGAGGTCAGCGATGACGTTATGCCCGGTGTGGTATCGATTCCACACGGTTTCGGCCACGGACGCAAGGGCGTCGGCCTGTCGGTGGCCCGCGAAAAACCGGGGGTTTCGCTCAATGACTTGACCGATACCGAGCGCTACGATCCGCTGTCCGGCAATGCCGTCCTGAATGCGGTGCCGGTGACGGTGGCAAGGGCGGAAGAATTGGTCGCGGCGGAATAGGGTGCCGGTATCCGCACAATGTGCTCCGCACTCGATGCGGAGCTCTGTACGGTGGCCACCTCGTCGCCTCCAGAGCTCCGCATCGGGTGCGGAGCACGACCGCGTCTCGATTTCACCATTCCTCCCTTGACCCTCTGCCGCCCTTTCGCCAAAGCAGCGCGTAAATATTGCCTTCGCGTAGAAAGCCCGCAAATTGACCGATATGAAGCCGCTCAGCTTTCAGCAGATCATCCTGAAGCTCCATGAATATTGGGGCAATCAGGGCTGCGCGATCCTGCAACCCTATGACATGGAAATGGGGGCAGGGACGTTCCACACTGCAACCACGCTGCGCGCGCTTGGTCCCGATCCGTGGAAGGCCGCCTTTGCCCAGCCTTGTCGCCGCCCGACCGATGGCCGTTACGGCGAAAATCCCAACCGCCTGCAGCATTATTACCAATATCAGGTGATCCTGAAGCCATCGCCGCCGGATATCCAGCAGCTCTATCTCGACAGCCTGTCGGTGATCGGAATCGATCCGATGCTGCACGATATTCGCTTTGTCGAGGATGACTGGGAAAGCCCGACGCTGGGCGCCTGGGGGCTTGGCTGGGAAGTCTGGTGCGACGGCATGGAAGTCACCCAGTTCACCTATTTCCAGCAAATGGGCGGTTTCGACTGCAAGCCGGTGTCCGGCGAACTGACCTATGGGCTCGAACGGCTGGCCATGTACATCCAGGGCGTCGATAGCATCTACGATCTGGATTATAACGGTGCTGGAATGACTTACGGCGATATCTTCCTGGAGAATGAGAAGCAGATGTCGACCTGGAATTTCGAGGTCGCCAACACCGACAGCCTGTTCGACCTGTTCAACAAGGCAGCGGCGGAATGCGAGAACTGCCTGGAGAAAAAGCTGCCGATCCCGGCCTATGAACAGGCGATCAAGGCGAGCCATGTGTTCAACCTCCTGCAGGCGCGCGGCGTGATCTCGGTGCAGGAACGCGCCAGCTATATGGGCCGGGTGCGCGATCTCGCCAAGGGCAGTTGTGAAGCGCATATGATCAAGAACGGATGGACGGCGTGATCGGGATGGGAGCAGTTTTTTCCTCCCCGTTGCGCAGCAATGGGGAGGTGGCAGCCGGAACGGCTGACGGAGGGGCCCCTCCACCACGCTGCGCGCGGTCCCCCTCCCCGTGCTCCGCACAGGGAGGAAAGTCATGACCGATTTCCTTCTTGAACTGCTCTCCGAAGAAATCCCGGCGCGGATGCAGGCCAAGGCCCGCGCCGATCTCGAACGGTTGTTCACCGCGCAGCTTGCCGAAGCCGGCCTGCAAGCCGGTGATATCACCGTCTATTCGACGCCAAGGCGGCTGGCCCTTATCGCCAGCGACCTGCCGGCCGAGACCGAAGCGGTCAGCGAGGAAGCCAAGGGGCCGCCGGAAGGCGCGCCGGATCAGGCGATCGAGGGTTTTTGCCGCAAGAATGGCGTCACCCGCGACCAGCTCGAGGTCCGCGACGTCAAGGGGCGGCCAACCTATTTCGCAGTGATCAACAAACCGGGCCGCGCCAGCAGCGATGTGCTGGCGGAAGCGATTCCGGCGATTATCAAAGCCTTTCCGTGGCCGAAATCGATGCGCTGGGGCGAAGCGAGCCTGTCGACCGAAAGCCTGCGCTGGGTGCGGCCTTTGAGCGGGATCGTTGCAATTTTGGGCGATGATCTGGTGGAATGCGAAATTGACGGCATAAAGTCGGGTTATGAGACGGTTGGGCATAGGTTTCATCACGGTGAGGGCCATTCCGTTAGTGGTGAGCCTGTCGAACCACGTCGCTCGGACGAGAAGCGCCGTTCACCTGCGGTGGCCTCCGGCTCGACAAACTCAGGGCTAACGGGTATCACCATCGGTAACGCCGCCGACTATGCCGAAAAACTGCGCGCCTGCCACGTCATCGTCGATCACGAGGAACGCCAGAATATCATTCGCGACGGGGCCGCCAAGGCGGCAGCGGACGCCGGGCTACAGCTGGTCGAGGACGAAGGTCTGGTGATCGAAAATGCGGGCCTGACCGAATGGCCGGTGCCCTTGCTCGGATCGTTTGACCCGGCGTTTCTGGATGTGCCCGAAGAGGTGATCCAGCTGACCGCCCGGGTGAACCAGAAATATTTCGTGTGCAAATATCCTCCCGATGCGCAGCATGGGGAGGGGGACCGCGCGCAGCGTGGTGGAGGGGCCCCTCCGTCAGCCGTTCCGGCTGCCACCTCCCCATCGCTTCGCGACAGGGAGGAAAAGCTGGCACCTTATTTCGTCTGCACGGCGAATATCGACGCCAGCGATGGCGGCGCAGCAATTATCGCGGGGAATGAAAAAGTCCTCGCCGCGCGGCTCTCCGACGCCAAATTCTTCTGGGACCTTGACCAGAAGACCAAGTTGGAGGAACATGCAAAGAAATTGAGCAACATCGTGTTCCACGAGAAATTGGGAACGGTTGCCGACAAGGTAGAGCGTGTGGCCAAGCTGGCTGAGTGGTTGGCGTCTTTAGAAGGGACTGGGTTACTCCGTGCCAACCCGGAACAGACCAAGCAGGCCGCACGTCTCTGCAAAGCCGATCTCGTCACCGAAATGGTCGGCGAGTTCCCCGAGCTGCAAGGCTTGATGGGCGGTTATTATGCAGAGAAA
>CAWUKF010000251.1:0-3983 GCA_963922745.1 uncultured Sphingomonadales bacterium | reverse complement strand
CGCAAGACGCTGCAGCTGGAAGTGGTCGATGTGGTCGACGGCGACTGGGAAGCGGCGGGCGTGATCGTCCATGATGCGACCAACCGTTCGGTGGCGCATATGCTGGTGGAAATGCAGTTCGGTGCCTTTCCGATGGCTTTGGGTGTGCTTTATGACGATCCGCGGCCGACCTTTGAAGCGGCGGTGGTGGCGCAGAATGCTGCAGCAGCGGTTGGCAAGGAGCCGGACCTGCAGGGCTTGTTGAACAAGGGCCAGACCTGGACGGTGACCGAGGATGGGCCGGAACTGTAAAGGTTTTGGGACTCGCACGAAGACACGAAGGTACTAAGGTGCAGGTATGGATTAGCTCAAATTCATATAGATGCTTGGCATAGTTCTAAATGACCGCGAGATAATGTTTTGGATAACCTGACCCACAGCCTTGCCGGTGCCGTTCTTGGCCAGATGGGCCTCAAAAAGAAAACCGGTCTCGGCATGGCGACGCTGATCATTGCCGCCAATATCCCGGATATCGACGCGGTGGCGACGCTGCTGGGCGGGGTCCAGCATCTGGCGATCCGGCGGGGCATTACCCATGGGCCAATTGCGATGCTGGTGCTGCCGTTGCTGCTGACCGGGATCATGATCTGGTTTGATCGCTGGCAGACGCGGCGCGGCAAGCGGCCGGCGGATCGCTTGCCGATCCACAGGGGCTGGCTGCTGGCGCTGGCCTATATCGGCTGCCTGAGCCATCCGGCACTGGACTGGCTGAACAGCTATGGCATCCGCCTGCTCGAGCCGTTTTCGTCGCAATGGTTCTACGGCGATAGTATCTTCATCATCGATATCTGGATCTGGGCGACCCTGATTGCGGGCTTTTGGGTTTCGCGGCGGCGGGAGAAGAAGGGTCTCGGCAACTGGCAGCGACCGGCATGGATCAGCTTTGCTGCGGTCTGCGCCTATATTTTTGCCAATGGGCTGATTACCGGCAAGGCCGAGGCGGAGACACGGCAGCTGTTGACCGAGCAAGCTGCGGCTGCAGGGTCTGCCGAGCTAGTGCAGCGTCGGGCAGCGCTGGTTGTTGCCAATCCGGTGCCGCTCCAGTTCTGGAAAAGGGAGATTTTGTGGCGTGACAAAGCGGCGTATGGATCGGGTGCCTATGGCCTGTTTGGTCGGGTGACGCTCGACGGGGAACAGAAGATTCCCGGCAATGCCGACGCTCTGAAATCCGAAGTTGCGCGGGCGAGCAAGGACGGTGCGGCGTTCCTGTTCTGGTCGAGGATGCCGGTGGTCACGGCGGTTGGCGCGCGCGTAACCCTTCGAGATCAACGCTTTATGGACCCGCTGGTCGGAGATCGGTTCACCGTCCGAGTCAATGTCCGCAAAGACAGGTTGGAACGAGCCGTTCCCTGAGTCATGGCAGGGATATGACAAAACCCAAAATCATCTGGTTCCGCAGGGATCTCCGTCTTGCCGACCAAGCCGCCGTCCTGGCAGCGGCCGCCAACGGTCCCGTCATTCCGGTCTATATTCTGGACGATGAAACGCCGAAACACCGCATCATGGGCGGGGCTTCGCGGTGGTGGCTGCATCGGTCATTGGAAGAATTGGAAGCATGTTTGCAGAATCTGGGGTCGCGGCTGATCCTGCGGTGCGGGCCGGCTGCAGAGCATTTGGCCGAAATTGTCAAATGGTCCGGTGCGGATGAGGTGCATGCGCTGCATCATTATGAGCCGTGGTGGCGCAATGCGGAGCGGATGTTGGAAAAATCGCTGGGCGATCAGGCGCGGCTGATCCTGCACGACGGCAATTATCTGCTGCCGCCCGGGACGGTGACCACCGGCTCCGGCGATCCCTACAAGATCTATACGCCGTTCTGGAAGGCGCTGCGCCAGCATATGCCGCCAGGCGAGGCCATGCCCGCCCCTGACGCGCTTTCTGCGCCGGATAGCTGGCCCGAGAGCGACATGTTGGACGACTGGGGCCTGTTGCCGACCAAGCCGGACTGGGCGGCGGCTTTCGGCGACCACTGGCAGCCCGGATCAGCAGGGGCCGAGGCCAATCTTGAGGATTTTGCCGACAAGGCGGCGCAATATGACGAAGGGCGGAATCTTCCTTCCGAGGAACTGGTGTCCCGCCTGTCGCCGCATCTGCATTTTGGCGAGATCAGTCCGGCTATGGTCTGGAATCGGCTGGCGGGGCAGGGCAGCAAGGTCGAAACCTATCTCAAGGAGCTGGTCTGGCGCGATTATGCACAGAATGTGATCTTCCAGTTCCCGCAATATGGCGGCGAGAGCTATCGCGAGAAGATGCGCGATCTACCGTGGCGCGACATGGGCGACGACGGCGTGAAGAGTGATTTCGAAGCCTGGTGCCGGGGCAGGACCGGCTATCCGATTGTCGATGCCGGGATGCGCGAGCTGTGGGCGACCGGCTGGATGCACAACCGGGTGCGGATGATCGCGGCCAGTTTCCTGATCAAGCATCTGCTGATCGACTGGCGCGAGGGCGAGCAGTGGTTCTGGGACACGCTGGTCGACGCTGATTACGGATCGAACAGCGTCAACTGGCAATGGGTTGCGGGGACCGGGGTCGACAGCAATATGTTCGTGCGGATCATGGCGCCGCTGACCCAGTCGGAGAAATTCGACGCCGGCGATTATATCCGGCAATGGGTGCCGGAACTGGCGGATATCGATGATCCCTATATTCATGATCCGGAAGACCATGGCTGCAAGCCGGCGTCTTATCCGGCCAAAATCATTGCCCACAAGGCCGGGCGGCAACGCGCTCTCGATGCTTATGATGAAGTGAAATGAGCCGCCGATTGAAATTCGCGGCGGATGGCGATAGCATTGGCGTCTCGGAATAAGGGATATCAGATCGATGAACAAATAGGTTGCCATCAATCAGGCAAAATCAAAACGGCCGTCCAGTCCGCGGGGCTGGATATTTTGACACCTATATTCAGGATCTTTTATGCCCAGATTATCAAAGAAATTTTGCGTCATCACCGGTGCGGCACGCGGCATCGGTAAAGCCATTGCCAAGGCCTTTGTCGATGAAGGGGCGACGGTGCTGCTCACCGATTGTGATGCGGAGCCGCTGCGCTCCGCTGGCGAGGAACTGGGGTGCGAGACGCTGGTTCTCGATGTGCAGGAGGAAGCCGGCTGGCGGCGGCTTGCAGAGGCCCATCCGGTTGCGGATGTATTGGTCAACAATGCTGGCGTTACCGGCTTTGAGGCCGGCTTTGTCGCTCACGACCCCGAACATGCCGCGCTCGAGGACTGGCGCGCGGTGCATCGGGTCAATCTTGACGGGACCTTCCTCGGCTGTCGCTACGCCATCGGGGCGATGAAGGGCAGGGGCACGGGGTCGATCATCAATATATCCTCGCGCTCCGGGCTGGTCGGCATTCCCGGTGCCGCCGCCTATGCCTCGTCGAAGGCCGCGATCCGTAATCACACAAAGTCGGTGGCGCTTTATTGCGCGCAGCAGGGCTGGCAGATCCGCTGCAACTCGATCCATCCCGCCGCGATCATGACGCCAATGTGGGAGCCGATGCTGGGCGAGGGAGACGCGCGAGCCGAGTCGGAAGCGGCGCTAGTCCGCGACACGCCGTTGCAGCGTTTTGGCGAGGCCAGCGAAGTGGCGGCGATTGCCGTGCTGCTGGCGTCCGACGAGGCGACCTATATCACCGGTTCGGAGCTGAATATCGATGGCGGGATTCTCGCTGGTTCGGCAGCGGCTCCGGGGCAGCCGGAATAGGGCTGGATCATAGGCCTTTTGGGATAGTTCCGCATTGCCAAGCACTTGCCGGTGGTCCATTATGGCACGATGAACGCGCAGACACCCAAAAGAGGCAAACATCTGCTCGATCCGCGCAAGCGTTTCGGGACCGGCGGCGGCTGGCTCGCGCGGCTGACGGCACCGGGATTCCACCGGATATTGGACCGGATTGATGCGGGCCTCGACCATGGCACATTTGAAGGCCGATTGCCCGA
>CAWUKF010000250.1:0-4020 GCA_963922745.1 uncultured Sphingomonadales bacterium | reverse complement strand
AGCCTGGCCATGGACCGCGAACTGGCCCGCCAGAATCTGAAGCGCGACACGAAAAAGACCCGCGAACGGCTGAAGCCATCCAATCTCGTCGCCGAGGCAAAGAGCAAGGCGGCCGACCGGGTCCGCCAGGCCGGTTCGGATGCGATCAGCGGCATGCGGGCCAATCCGGCCCTCACCGCGACGGTTGCCGCGACCGCCACCCTGATCGCCATGCGAAAACCCATTGCCAAACTCATCGCCAGCCGTAAGAATTCGGAGCCGGATGCAATCGAGGACTAGACCATGAACAAGCTCACCGACAATATCGAAAAAGCCCGTGCAGCCTCGCGGGAGCGGCTGGAGACGGCGAAGGATCTCGCCACCGAAGGCAGAACCGTCGCGCGCGAGAAAATGTCGGCAAGCAAGGCACGGGCTGCAGCGCTGCTCGGCGAAGGCCGCGAAAAAGCGGCAGAGGGCGTGGCAGCCACCCGGGATGCGGCCAAAAAAGCCGCCGCCAAGTCGGAGGAAACCGTATCGAACAGCCCGTTGATGATTGTCGCTGGCGGGGCCGCTCTCGGCGTCCTGATCGGCGCGCTGCTCCCCAGGAGCAAGGCCGAGGGCAAATATGTCGCCGGTGCCGGCCGCAAGGTCAATAGCACCGTCAAGACCGCCTATCAGGCAGCCAAGGATGCCAGCCGCGACCAGATCGCCGAACTCGGCTTCAGCAACGATAATATGCGGAGCCAGATCAAAGATCTGCTTGGCAAAGCGGTCGAGGCTGCTAAGACCGCCATCGCTGCCGCACAGGATGCGGTCAAAGAAGATAATCAGGGCAAGAAATGAGCGAACAGCGCAGCAAGATACATCTGGTCATGGGCGGACGGGTCAAGGATCCCCGCGGTGTGGAATTCGTCAATCTCGACAAGATGGATCTGGTCGGTGTCTATCCCGACTATGAAGCGGCAGAAGATGCCTGGCGTTCAAAGGCCCAGATGACGGTCGACGATGCCGAGATGAAATATGTCGTCGTGCACCTGCACAAGCTGCTCGAACCGGACCTGCCCGAAGAGCTCTAGACGCCGCGAAAGCGCCATCCGAGCAGCGGGCGGGTAAGCAGCAGACCCGCGACAAATCCGCCGATATGCGCAAAGATCGCGATGCCCTGCAGGTCGCCGCTGGTCGCGACTCCGATCATCAGCTGGATCGCGATCCATGCCAGCGTCAGCCAGATCATCCGCACCACATGTCCGGGAATCGGGCCGACTGCGTCAACCCGGTTGCGCGCGAACAGCAGCGCATAGGCTCCCAGCACTGCCGATATCGCACCGCTGGCCCCGACCATCGGCACCAGCGAACTGCTGTCGACAGCATATTGCGCGAAAGCCGCGGCATAGGCGCCGACGATGTAGAGCAGCGCCATCAAACCCGGCCCGATCGCCTGCTCGACGAAGCGGCCGCAAAACAGCAGCATCAGCATGTTGAAACTCAGGTGCAGCAGGCCGCTGTGCAGAAAGGCCGAAGACAAGGGCGTCAGCCAGGCCGGCACCAGCCAGCCATAGGCCGCGAGATCCGGTACCTCGCCGCTCAGCCGGACCGGGAACATGCCGCCGCGCAAAATCGCTTGCTGTTCCCACCCGGCCACCCAGATGACCAGATAGATCAGGACATTGGCGATGATCAGGCCATTGGTGAATTTTCCGGCCGGCATGCGCATCGCCGCTAGATGAACTCGATCTTGTCCAGCAGGAAATATTTGTCACCCGACGGCACCGTTACTTCGATCTCGTCGCCGACGCTGCGACCGATCAGGGCCCGGCCGATTGGTGAATTATAGCTGATCTTGCCCGCCTTGGCATCGGCTTCGGCCTGACCGACCAGCTGATATTTGACCGGCTTGTCATCTTCATCCAGCAAGGTCAGCGTCGCACCGAACACCGCCTTGTCGCCGGACAGCGTCTTGGGGTCGATCACCTGGGCGCGGGACAGCTTGTCCTCGAGATCGCCGATGGTCGCCTCGACCTGGCCCTGCCGTTCCTTGGCCGCATGATATTCGGCATTTTCCGAAAGGTCCCCATGCGCCCGCGCGGTCTCGATCGCGTCGACGATGATCGGCCGCTCGGCCTTCAGCGCCTTGAGTTCGGCCTCCATTTTGGCGTGGCCTTCGGCGAGCATTGGTACTTTTTCAACAGCCATTTTCTTGGCCTTTCCTTACTGATACGCCACCGATTTCAGCCGTGCGACGTCAAAAACAGTTTTCCGGCGTCCCCTTTCTGCAAAGGCCGCCCGCAGTTTGACAAAATGTCGGGAAATTACTTCTGCGAAGCCATATAATAAGACTGTAACGCGCGAACTTCAAGAGTCTGATCGCGCAGCGCCTCAATCGCCCGCATCGCGGCATTGCTGGCGGTGGCCGTGGTATAGATCGGAATCTTGCCGACCAGCGCCGCCGCCCGGATCGATTTGGAGTCCTTGAGCGACTGCCAGCCTTCGGTTGTGTTGAAGATCAGGTTGACGTCGCCATCCTTGATCCGGTCGACAATATGCGGCCGCCCCTCGGCGACCTTGTTGACCTTCTCCACCTTGATTCCGCGCTCCGCCAGATAATCCGCCGTTCCAGACGTGGCAATCAGGCGGAAACCCAGCTGGTCGGCCAGCCGCGCCGCCGGCTCGATCACCTTCTTGTCGGTTTCCTTGACCGAGATGAAGATCGTACCGCTGTCGGGCAGGATATTGCTGGCCCCCAGCTGCGCCTTGGCAAAGGCGATCGGGAAGCTCTGGTCGATGCCCATCACCTCGCCGGTCGATTTCATTTCCGGCGACAGGATCGGATCGATGCCGGGGAAGCGGGCAAAGGGGAAGACCGCCTCCTTGACCGCAATATAGTCGATATGCCGGTCGATCACCGGCAGGTCCTTCAGCTTCTCGCCCGCCATCACCCGCGAAGCGATCTTGGCAATCGGCACGCCGATCGCCTTGGCGACAAACGGCACCGTCCGGCTGGCTCGCGGATTGACCTCGATCAGATAGACCTCGCCATCCTTGACCGCGAACTGGATATTCATCAGCCCGCGCACCTTCAGGCCAAAGGCCAGCGCCTCGGTCTGCCGTTCCATCTCGGCGATAATATCATCGCTGAGACTGTAAGGCGGAATCGAGCAGGCGCTGTCGCCCGAATGAACCCCGGCCTCCTCGATATGCTGCAGCACGCCGCAAACCACGACCTCGTCGCCGTCGCAGATCGCGTCGACATCGACTTCGATCGCATCGCGCAGATATTGGTCGACCAGCACCGGACTGTCGCCCGACACCTGCACCGCCGTATTGATATAATCTTCCAGCTGCGCCGGCCCGTCGACAATCTCCATCGCCCGGCCGCCGAGCACGAAGCTTGGCCGCAGCAGCACCGGATAGCCGATCCGCTCGGCGATCTTCACCGCTTCGTCGCGGGTCCGCGCCATGCCGTTTTCCGGCTGCTTGAGTTTCAGCTTGCGGACCAGCTTGGCAAAACGCTCGCGGTCCTCGGCCAGATCAATCGCATCCGGCGAGGTGCCGAGGATCGGAATCCCCGCGTCTTCCAGCGCTTGCGCCAGCTTCAGCGGCGTCTGTCCGCCAAATTGCACAACCACCCCGACCAGTTCGCCCGACTGCTGCTCGACATGCAGGATTTCCAGCACATCCTCGGCGGTCAGCGGTTCGAAATAGAGCCGGTCGGACGTGTCATAGTCGGTCGACACGGTTTCCGGGTTGCAGTTGACCATGATCGTTTCATAGCCGGCATCCGACAGCGCGAAACAGGCGTGGCAGCAGCAATAGTCAAACTCGATCCCCTGCCCGATCCGGTTCGGCCCGCCGCCCAGAATGACGATCTTCTTGCGATCCGACGGCTGCGCCTCGCATTCCGGCGCGCCAAAGATCGGCGCTTCATAGGTCGAATACATATAGGGCGTCTTCGCTTCGAATTCCGCCGCACAGGTGTCGATCCGCTTGAATACCGGCCGCACGCCCAGCTTGTGGCGCAAGGCACGCACATCGGCCTCGGTC
>CAWUKF010000249.1:0-4021 GCA_963922745.1 uncultured Sphingomonadales bacterium | reverse complement strand
CGCGGTTGGTACCGTCCGGATCACCGGCCGTGGCGCAGCCACGGGGGCGACGATAGGCGGCGGCGACACTACTGGTGGCGGCTCAATCGGCTTGTCCGGTGGCGGTGGTGGCGGTTCTTCCGGCTCAGGTGGCTCTTCTTCTTCTTTAATGTCAATCATATCGAGCTGCGAGGCAACCTTCTTGACAGCGTTATACGCCAGGCCGGTGACCAGCGCATAGCCAAGTAATATGTGGATGATTACGACAAGAACAATCGATATGACCTTGTTCGAACTCATCTCTTGGTCAGCATAAGCCATTCAGAAATGTAACTCCTTTTTCCCCATCACAAGGCAATGTACTCCATTGCTGAAGTTCCAAACAAAGAGCGAGAGGTTTGGAAACCTTTGCGACCCTTTATCCCCATGACCACTTTTCGTTCGCTTGAAAGCTGTCTTAAATTTGTTTTAACGTGCTAGTTCCAAGCAGGCAATCGCTTTGTTGGTTCAGTACCGATTAAGCTGTTATAGACCTAGAATAAGGGCTAAAACCCTGCCCTCCCTAACTCTTGTTTCAGAGAAAATCATGCGCTCCTTCCTAATCTTTACCCTTAGCCTGTTTCTCACCCAGACTCCTGTATTTCCAGCTTTCTCGCAGGCACTGGAAGCGAGCGACCGACTGCAATATGCTGACATAGCGGACCTCAGCGCTGACGCCCCTATCATTATTCATATTACCGTCAAGGAGGCAATAAAAGTCGATCCGGAACGCGCGCCCAACGCACCTGCTGGAACGCAACGCTTTTATATTGTTGCCTCCACCAACGCCCTGATTCGTGGTCAGGGAGGGGTCGGAGAAACGATTCGCTACATCGTCGATCTGCCCCTTGATGCGCGCGGACGGGCTCCGAAAATCAAGAAAATGCCGTTCATTATTTTCGCCCGTCGGCCGGCCGGCAGCAGGGGCGGAGACGATGTCCAGCTGGTCGCCAAGGATGCGCAAATCGCCTGGACGCCGGAGCGCGAACAACGCGTCCGGTCGGTGGTCCGCGAGCTGGTCGACCGGAATGCGCCGCCCGCAATTGTAAGAATTGCCAGTGCGTTTCATGTCCCTGGCACGGTCATCGGCGAAGGCGAGACACAGATATTCATGGAAACGGAAGACGGCTCGCCGATTTCGATCACGGTGCTGAAAAGACAGGGCCAGCGAAAATTCTGGGCCGTCTCACTCGGGGAAATCGTTGACGAAGCCGCGCGCGCGCCGGTCCGAAACAGTTTGCTGTGGTACCGCCTCGCCTGTTTCCTGCCCCGCCAGTTGCCGGCAGAAGCCGTGGCCGGCGACACGCCTGCCAATGCGCAGCAAGCGCGGAGCGACTATCAGCTGGTGCTAAACGATCTCGGCACATGTCCGAGATCACGCCCGCGCTAACGCGGCAGAACTAGTTCTGGCATTCGTCGAAGGCGACGCTAAGAAGGCGCCTTCAATCTCATCCCAAATCAAAGAGGCTAATGAACATGACCGCTCCGCTTCGCATCGCGCTCGCAGGACTGGGCACCGTCGGAACCGGAGTGATTCGGCTCATCGAAGAAAATGGTGCCATGATCGAACAAAGGGCGGGCCGACCGATTATCGTATCTGCTGTTTCTGCCCGTGACCGCAACCGCGACCGTGGCATCGATCTCTCTGCCTATCCGTGGATTGACCAGCCGCAAGCGCTGGCCGAGCAGGATGACATAGATTGCGTGGTGGAGATGATCGGCGGATCCGACGGCACCGCGCTGGAACTAGCGCGCAAGAGCCTGGCCGCCGGCAAGTCCTTTGTCACCGCCAACAAGGCAATGATCGCCCATCACGGAATGGAGCTGGCGAAGACGGCCGAAACGGCCAATCTCTCGCTGCGATACGAAGCGGCCGTGGCCGGAGGAATTCCGGTTATCAAGGGCCTGCGCGACGGCGCTTCGGCCAACCGGATCGAGCGGGTCTACGGGATACTCAACGGCACCTGCAATTATATCCTGACCGAAATGGAAAAGCATGGCCACGCCTTTGCCGATGTCCTGAAGGAAGCACAGGCGATCGGCTATGCCGAAGCGGATCCCGGATTCGATATCGATGGCGTCGATGCAGCACACAAGCTCGCCATTCTCGCGGCGCTGTCCTTTGGCAAGGCGCTTGACTTCGAAGGGGTGGAAATCGATGGCATCCGCAATATCATGGCGGCTGACATTGGTCAGGCCAAGGCCCTGGGCTATCGTATCCGGCTGCTTGGCATGGCGCGCATCGATGACGGCAAGCTGTTTCAACGGGTCAATCCCTATCTGGTGCCGGAAAGCCATCCGCTGGCCCATATCGACGGCGCAACCAATGCGGTCGTCGCCGAGGGCAATTTTTCGGGCCGCCTGATGTTTCAGGGCGCCGGAGCGGGAGAAGGGCCGACAGCCTCGGCGGTGGTCGCCGATCTGATCGACATTGCCAGGGGCGATGCCGGCACCGTGTTCGCCGCGCCGGCCAGCCAGATGGAACCGTGTGAGCGAGCCGAAAGCGGCAACCGGGTCGGCAAAAGCTATGTCCGCTTCATCGTCGCCGACAAGCCCGGCGTGCTCGCGGAAATTACCGCAGCGATGCGCGACGCCGACGTGTCGATCGAAAGCCTGATCCAGACCGAGAAGACCGAGGAAGGGTCGGTGTTACTGTCGATGGTCACGCATGACAGCCGCGAGTGCAATGTCTCGAAGAGCCTGGCCGCCCTGTCCAGCTCAACCAGCTTGCAGGCCGCGCCGGTGGTGATGCACCTGCTCAGCGATCAGGACTGATCATTCCCCGGATGCCGGGGCCAGCGGCCTGACCATCGCCTGTTTTACATAGTCGCGATCGGGCACATCGGGTTCGACAGCCTGCCAGATACGGCCGGCGGCCCCGCCGACACCACTGCCGCCCCCGCCGATGCTCAGTATCGACAGGCCCTTGAAACAGTTGCGTTCGTTCATCGTTACGTAGCAGCGGCCCTGCTGGACAATTTCCGGGTTGGCCCTGGGCAGCGGCTCACGGATTCGCTCGGCGGCATCTGCCGCCAGCTCCGGAAAGGGCAGTCGCTGGCGCCGGTCAATTTCTGGGATGCCGCAGACCACAATCTCGTCGTCCGGCCGGTAGAGAAGGCAGCCATCGGCATCGACCGCTGCCAGTTGCCGGGCATTTTCGAGCAGTTCGCTGGTCCGAGCATCCAGCGTGGCGGATTGCCCCAGCGCTGCCGACGGCATCAACAGAAGGAACAGGAAAACCTGTCTCGACATTGCAATATTGCTCCCCTATCGAGAGTTCCAATTTACACCCTACAGAAGGACTAATCGATAATATGCCCAAAGCAAGCGACATCTTGGACCGCGTACTGGTTATGGAAATGGTCCGCGTCACCGAGGCAGCGGCGATATCGGCAGCGAATCTGATCGGGCGCGGCGATGAAAAGGCTGCGGATGCAGCAGCGGTGGAAGCGATGCGCGCTGCACTGAACGAACTCGACATCTGCGGCACGGTGGTGATCGGCGAGGGTGAACGCGACGAGGCGCCGATGCTGTTTATCGGCGAGAAAGTCGGACGCGGCTGCGAAGGCGAGGCCCCGGCGATTGATATTGCGCTGGATCCGCTGGAAGGCACAACCATCACCGCCAAGGCCGGAGCCAATGCGCTGGCCGTGCTCGCGATCGCCGAAAAGGGCAATCTGCTGAACGCGCCCGACGTCTATATGGACAAGCTGGCAGTCGGCCCGGGCTATTCGCCGGGCATCATCGATCTCGACAAGTCGGTCACCGAAAATGTCGAGGCAGTGGCCAAGGAAAAGGGCGTCGAGCCGTCGGAGATCATTGTCTGCGTTCTGGACCGGCCGCGGCACGACAAGATCATCGCCGAACTGCGCGGCATCGGCTGCGGCATCATGCTGATCCCCGATGGCGATGTCGCCGGCGTGATCGCCACGACCGACGAGGAAACCACTGTCGATATGTATATGGGCAGCGGCGGCGCTCCGGAAGGCGTGCTGGCGGCTGC
>CAWUKF010000248.1:0-4153 GCA_963922745.1 uncultured Sphingomonadales bacterium | reverse complement strand
ATGTCTGAAGTACTCACCGAAATCCGCGACGGGTTCATCATCGTCACGATCAACCGGCCGGAAGCCAAGAACGCGATGACCAAGGCCGCGGCCGAAGGCATTCGCGCGGCGATGGAACAGCTCGACAGCGACAATAGCCTCAACGCCGGGATCATCACCGGAGCCGGCGGGACTTTCTGTTCTGGCATGGATCTGAAGGGTTTCCTGCGCGGCGAGACACCATCGGTCAAAGGCTATGGCTTTGGCGGTATCACCGAAAAGGGGCCGGAAAAGCCGCTGATCGCAGCGGTCGAAGGCTATGCACTGGCGGGCGGCCTCGAACTGGCGCTGGCCTGCGATCTGTGCGTGGCCAATGTGAACGCGAAATTCGGCATTCCGGAAGTGAAGCGCAGTCTGGTGGCCGCCGCTGGTGGCGTGATCAAGCTGCAGCAGCTGGTCGGCAAACGCATCGCCATGGAATGGGCGCTGACCGGTGATTTCTTCACCGCACAGCGCGCCTATGAAGTCGGCTTTGTCAATCGCGTCACCGAAGGCGCTGCGCTGGATGCGGCGATCGAACTGGCGACCACGGTTGCGGCCAATGGACCGCTGGCGCTGAAAGCGACCAAGAAGATCATCAACGAAAGCTATGACTGGACCAGCGAGGAAGCATGGAAGAAACAGGCGGAAATCACTGGCCCCGTCTTCACCTCCAAGGATGCGCAGGAAGGCTCGCTCGCCTTTGCCCAGAAGCGCAAGCCGGACTGGAAGGGTGAATAAGCACTCCAATGGATGACCATGTGAAAACAGCCAGCCCGGATATCGTGGATATCTGGGCTGGTGACCAGGATCTGCCGGCATGGTTTGTCGAGGCGATGGCGGTGCCCCGCGAGGAAGCCTTTGTCGAAGTGAATGGACATAAGGTCCATTATTTCCGCTGGGGCACGCGCGGCAAGCCGCCGCTGCTGATGACGCACGGCTTTCTCGCCCATGCCCGCTGCTTTGCCTTTATCGCGCCATTTCTGGCCGAGGACTATGACATCATCGCCTATGATCTGGCCGGGATGGGCGAGAGCGAGATACCCGCCGATTGCGATGGAGACATGCGCGCCAGCGACATGGTGGCGATCGCCGAGGCTCTGGATCTGTTTTCCGGTGCGGTGAAGCCGAAGATCATTGCCCACAGCTTTGGCTCCGGGGTCGCGCTGACCGCGATGGAGATCGCGGGAGACCGTTTTGGCGGGCTGATCATCTGCGACCTGATGGTGATGCGGCCGGAACGGCTGGCAGCCCATTTCAAGAATGGCGGGGGGCCTCCCGGATCCGGTCGATCGGACCGGCCGAACAAGCTCTATCCCGATTATCCATCGGCACGGGAGCGCTTTGTGCTGTCGCCGCCGCAGCCGGTGCAGCAGCCGTTCCTGATGGAATATATGGCCTATCACTCGCTGCGCCGGGTCGATGACGGCGAGCAGCAAGGCTGGTCCTGGAAATTCGATCCGATGGTGTTCCACCGCAACGAAAATGACATGGCGAAATGGGCGCAGACGCCGCAGCGGATCGTCGATCTGCCGCATAGGTTGGCGATCGTCTATGGCGAGAAGAGCAAATTGTTCGATGACGACAGCGCCGATTATCTTCGCGAGCTCGGTGGCAGTCATATCCCGATGATCGCGGTTCCCGAGGCAGAGCATCATCTGATGCTCGACCAGCCGCTGGCGCTGGTGACGGCGCTGCGGTCCGTACTGGCGCTTTGGGCGGACTGAAGCGCCGCTAGCTGATCGCCCGATGAACCGGAGCGGGTTTCTGCGACAATCTAGTACAAAAGAGTGCGAATCTGACAAAGGCCTGCGACAGCTTGCCCCTATTTCTGTTTGTGACGCCGCGGTTGGCGCCGAACAGATAAGGAATTCGAAATGAAAAAATTTCTGATGGCTTTGGCAGTCACGACAATGGCTGTCTCCCCAATGGTCACCGCCCAGGCTTCGGCCGCTTCGCATCGGACGGTCGAGCAGTCGGTGAAGCATCACAATGGCAAGCGTGTGGTCAAGAAGACGGTGACCAAGAGAAACGGTCAGCGGGTGGTGACGAGGACCACGACGAGAAACAACGTCCAGCGTAATCGCTACAATGGCCAGCGCTATGGCGCCGTACAGCAACGGCACTGGGCCAAGGGCCAGCGGTTCGACCGGCGCTATGCGAGCAACTACCGGGTGATCAACAATCCTCGTGCCTACCGGTTATCCCATGCGCCACGCGGCTATCAATGGGTCCGCTCCGGCAATGACGCAGTGCTGATTGCGATCACCAGCGGCCTGATCGGAGCGGTGATCGGCAACGCGATCCGGTGAAATGAACCGATCTTGACGCAAGCAAAAGCCCCCGGAAGCGATTCCGGGGGCTTTTGTTCAGGCGTTCTTGATCGTCAGGCCGCCGTCGACCGGGATCACCGCCCCGGTCAGGAAGGCGGCTGCCGGCAGGACGCAGGATAAGGTCATATGCGCCACCTCTTCGGGAATCGCATAGCGGCGCAGCGGCACCCGGCGCTTGGCATAAATGGTCTTGTGCTCTTCCGGGATACCGTCGGTGATCCCGGTGCGGATCGGTCCGGGGCAGATGCAGTTGACGGTGATGCCTTCGCGGCCAAGATCGACAGCGAGGCCGCGGGTCAGACCGATCACGCCGTGCTTCGCCGCGACATAGGGGCTGTTGCCGGGCGAGGCGCCGAGTCCCTCGGTCGATGCGACATTGACGATCCGGGGGTGCTCGGCTTTTCGCAGATGGGGCAGGGCCGCGCGGATCATCCGCTGATGGGCCGACAGCATCACTTCGAGTGTTGGCGACCAGCTCGCTTCATAGCTTTCCTCGGCAATATCCGCCGGGATAGCAAAACCGGCGTTGTTGACCAGAATGTCGATGCCGCCCAGAGCATCCGCGATGTCGGCGACCACCGTCTTGATCGCGTCGGACTTGCTGACATCCAGCGCCCAGGCTTGCGCCGAACCCGGATAGCCCGCTTCTTCAATTTCCCGCACCACGGCGTCGCATTTGCCCTGATCGAGATCGGTCACTGCGACATGCGCGCCTTCGGACGCAAAGAGATGCGCGGTGGCGCGGCCCATGCCGCTCGCCGCGCCGGTGATGATCGCGATCTTGCCGGCGATGGAGCGGCTGAGGGGTTGATAGGGTTCCATGGTCAGGCGGCCATAAAGCCCTTGAGCCGCTGATTGATGATCTCGTCCGCTTCGGCCATGATCCGGTCGATCAGTTCCTTGCAGGTCGGGATATCGTTGATCAGCCCGGCGACCATGCCGCAGCTCCAGGCGCCGGCGTCCATCGTGCCTTCCATCATGATCTTGGGATAGACGCCAGCGACCTGCTCGATGACATCCTTGAATTCCAGATCCGCGCCTTTTTCCTTCTCGATTTCGAGCAGCCGCTCTACCGCGGCGTTGTTGAGTACGCGTTCGGTATTGCGCAGCGGCCGCATCACCAGGCGGGTGTCGAGTTCGCTGGCGGCGACGATCGCGTCTTTCACATTCTGGTGCACCGGCGCTTCCTTGGTGGCGATGAAGCGGGTGCCCATGTTCATGCCTTCCGCGCCCATCGCCAGCGAGGCGACAAGGCTGCGGCCGTCGGCCTGACCACCGGAAGAGACGAACGGAATGTCCAGCTCGTCGGCGGCGCGGGGTAGCAGGATCATGTTGGGAATATCATCCTCGCCGGGGTGGCCGCCGCATTCGAAGCCGTCGACCGAGACCGCGTCGCAGCCGATGCTCTGGGCCTTCAGCGCGTGGCGGACGGCGGTGCATTTGTGGATCACCTTGATGCCGGCGCCGTGCAGCGCGGGCAGTACCTGGACCGGATTGTTACCAGCGGTCTCGACAACCTTGACGCCGCCGTCGATGATCGCCTTGACCATGCCTTCATAGTCGGGCGAGTTGACCACCGGCAGGAAGGTCAGGTTCACGCCGAACGGCTTGTCGGTCATATCCCGGCACTTGGCAATCTCGTCAGCGAGCGCCGCAGCGGACGGCTGGGTCAGTGCGGTGATGATGCCCAGCCCGCCGGCGTTGGAAACCGCTGCCGCCAGTTCGGCAAATCCCACATAATGCATGCCGCCCTGGATGATCGGATGTTCGATGCCAAAAAGCTCGGTAATGCGTGTTTTCAT
>CAWUKF010000247.1:0-4155 GCA_963922745.1 uncultured Sphingomonadales bacterium | reverse complement strand
CGCGATAACGCCCTTTGCCGCCGGCGCGGCGCTGCGCGCGGTGCGCGAATAGCGACGCAAAAGGGCAACAAAGCTCCCCAAAGCTCCAGAATTTACAATATTTTCGGCTATTTCTGGCGAAATCCTGTATCAGAATGGCCATGTCCAATTCAAATGCACTTCTCGTGGCATTGCGCCAGATCAACCGGGCAATCGATCTGCAGTCGAAAAAGCTGGAGAAAGAAACCGGTCAGACCACTCCGCAACTGCTGCTGCTGAAAGAGCTGGCCAAGGAGGGCCGGGCGAAGCCCTCGGTGATCGCCAAGTCCGTGCACCTGTCGCATGCGACGGTCACGTCCATCGTCGACCGGCTGGAAAAATCGGCGATGGTGACGCGGGAGCGCAGCCAGGATGACCGGCGCTCGCTGGAAATCGTTCTGACCGACAAGGGTAGAGCCTGCATCGAAAACGCCCCGGAACTGCTCCAGGAGGATTTTCTGATCGCCTTTTCGAAACTGGCGCCATGGGAGCAAAATCTGCTGATCTCGTCCGTCCAGCGCATCGCGGTGATGATGGACGCCAGCCAGATCGAATCCGCGCCGATCCTGGAGATTGGTGAAATCTAGTCCCGGGTTACGACTTCGGTCATGTCCTCGTCCGAGGGCAATTCCCAGGGCAGATGCCGGTCGTCGAGCACAACCATATTCTTGTCGGTAATCAGCGTGCCGCCGGTCTTGTAGCCGAGCAGCTGCATTGCCGTCATTGTCGGGTTGCGGGCCAGCGCCATGGTTTCGTCGGACGAAAAATTGGTCAGGCCGCGCGCCAGTTCAGTGCCGGATTCGCCATAGATATGGATGACATCGCCCTTCACATAAGGACCCTGGATGGAGAGCACATCTTCGCGGCCGATATGGCGTGGACCGGATTTGAAGGCTTCGGCGGTCGGTTCATTGACGACGATGCTGCCGGCCATTTGCAGCCGGTCAGAGAGCCAGTTGGCCCATGCGGACTCGGGCCGTTCATTGGCCAGTATCTTGGTATGACGCCGGTTGCCCTCGAGCACCGATGTTACCGGATGTTCATATTCTCCATGCGCGATCAGCGTCTCACAGCCGGCATTCTGCGCCATGTGCGCGGCCTGTATCTTGGTCAGCATGCCGCCGCTGCCGAGGCTGCTGACCCCTTCTGTCACCGCGAGATAGGGGGAAACATCGCTCAATTCCTCGACCAGCTTGGCCCCCGGCTCGGACGGATCCTTGTCGTACAGGCCGTCGACCTGGGTCAGGATGACCAGCACATCGGCCTGCAGCATCTGGGCAATTTTCGCGGACAGCCGGTCATTGTCGCCGACCCGGATCTCTTCCGTCGTGATCGTGTCATTCTCGTTGATGATCGGCATGATATTGGCTTCGAGCAGCCGGTCGACGGTATTCTTGGTATTGAGGAAGCGCTTGCGGTCCTCCAGATCGCGCAGGGTCACCAGCACCTGGGCAATTTCGAAACTATATTCGTGGGCGACCTGCTTGTAGCCGTTGAGCAGCAGCGGCATGCCGCAGGCAGCGGCCGCCTGCTTGTCGCGCAGGCCTGCTGTCTCGGGGCGCTCGCCAATCATGTTCAATCCCAGAGCCACCGAGCCGGAAGAGCATAATATGACTTTTGCGCCCGCTTCGCGCAGATGGGCGATGTCGGAGAGCAGATGGTGCATGAAGGCCCAGCGCGGAGTCAGCCGCTCCTGGTTCGCCAGCAGGCTCGATCCGACTTTTACAACTATCGTTTTGCCTTTTACCATTTTATACGATGTCCCTGTTAATTCGCCCCCGAGGTAGGGATTGAACCTGCCCGGTGCAATAATTTAGTGATCAAAATATTCCATTTTGCGCAGAAGCCTTAATAGACTGCTTTTGTTGACATGTCTGTTTTGTATTCTAAGGATATTGCCAAACCCTTCCCTCGATCAAAAATAAGAGACCAGCGTGAAAAAAATATTACTCCTTGGCTGCGGAAACATGGGCGGTGCCCTGCTGAAGGCGTGGGCCGCAAACACCGACCACAAGTTTACCGTGGCCGATCCGGCAAATCCTGATCTTCCTGACAATGTCGCACAGGTCGGCTCTCCCGACGAACTGGACGGGGCGATGTTTGACTATCTGATCGTAGCCCTGAAACCGCAGCTGATCGATGAGGTTCTTCCCGATTATCTGCCCCGACTGGCACCGGACGGCGTGATCAGCTCGATCGCCGCCGGATATTCGGCCGGCAAGCTGGCAGCGCATGCGCCGGGCCGGTCGGTGATCCGGATCATGCCGAACCTTCCCGCATTCATCCGCAAGGGCGTGAGCGGACTCTATGCCCACGGCGAGGTGCCGGCCAGCGCGTCGAACGAAATCGAACAGCTGGCCCTGTGCTCAGGCGAGATTGTCTGGGTCGACAGCGAAGACATGCTCGACCGGCTGACCGCCGTCGCCGGCAGCGGTCCCGGCTATGTGTTCGAGATGCTGCGGGCCTATGTCGAGGCCGCCGAGAATCTCGGATTCAGTGCGCAGGACGCCAGAACCATGGTTCTGGGAACCGTTCAGGGGACATTGGAAATGGCCCAGCAATCCGATCAGCCGCTGGAAGAGCTGCGCAACAATGTTACCAGCAAGGGCGGAACGACGGCAGCGGGCCTCGGCGCGCTGAACGGCGACGGCGAATATTCGGACCTGATCCGCGATACGCTCCGGGCCGCCTATGAGCGCGCGGTCGAACTCAGATAGGGGCAAACCGGGGCGCAGAATGCGCCAGGCTGAAAAGCCCGGTCGCCGGCAGATTTGCGTGCCGCGCCTTCAGACGACCAGCTTCTCCGGGCATGGACCTCGCAGCAAGCGCTCCTGATCTGCATCTTGAGCGGCTCGCGGCGGGTCCGCCTAGGTCAGCAGAGAGACATTGCCTCCCGCGGCGGTCGTGTCGATGCAGACGTGGCGCTCGACCAGACACTGGTGATCAAAATTTTCTTCGGTGATTAGCGGCAGCAACGCGCCCTCGCGCTGGGCCAGGGCCTTGCGAATCGCCCGGATATCCTCGATCTCGCTCCAGCAGACTACCCCGTCCAGGCCGGTCAGCGCGGCCAGCATGTCGCGGGGCAAAAATCCGTCCAGGCTCTGGTCCCCGGTCGCACCCGGAACGCAGATGAGCGGCTGGCAGCCCTGCGCGCGCAATGTTTCCGCCTGCCTTTCGGCCGCTTCCAGCGTCGGTCCGAGGCACAGCATCTTGCCCCGCGCATAGGTGAACAGTTCGTTGGATTCGCCGGTCGGTCCGGGCATCATTTCCGAACTGCGCGGTCGGCTGTCGGCAGCGGGAAGGCCGTCCAGCGCATCCTGAACCGCTTGCCGGACCAGGTCCGGGCCGCTGTGCACCGGCTGAGCCGGGCGCGATGGCTGGTAAAAGCGCGGCAGATAATGTGGCCCCCCGGCCTTCGGACCGGTACCGGAAAGGCCTTCACCACCAAAGGGCTGGGATCCCACGACCGCGCCAACCTGGTTGCGATTGACATATATATTGCCAACCTTGAGCGCGCTCGTCAGCTTGTCGATCCGTCGCTCGATCCGGGTCTGGAGACCGAAGGTCAGGCCATAGCCGCGATTGTTGATATCGCGGATCACCTGGTCCAGTTCATCATTGTCATAGGTCGCGACATGGAGAACCGGGCCGAAAATTTCTTCCTCCAGATCGTTGATGCCGCCCACCCGGATGACCGCCGGACCGACAAAATAGCCGTCATCCGGGGCGTCCAGCTGTTTCACCAATCGGCCTTCCGCCCGGGCAGCGGCGATATGCTTGTTGATCTTGTCCTGCGCGCCCTGATCGATGACCGGACCGATGTCGGTCGACAGCCACCAGGGATTGCCCAGCGACAGGGCGTCCATCGCCCCTTGCAGCATGTTCAGAAACGGCTCTGCAATATCCTTTTGCAGATAGAGCACCCGCAAGGCCGAGCAGCGTTGTCCGGCCGACTGGAAGGCGGATGTGATAATGTCGCGGACGGTCTGCTCCGGCAGCGCGGTCGAATCCGCGATCATGCAGTTGAGGCCACCGGTCTCGGCGATCAGCAGGGAATCGGCCTGGCCATGTTCGGCGATATTGCGATGAATGGCCTGCGCGGTGGCGGTCGAGCCGGTGAAGCAGACGCCGTTGATC
>CAWUKF010000246.1:0-4167 GCA_963922745.1 uncultured Sphingomonadales bacterium | reverse complement strand
ACTCGATCCCGCCTGTGCTGCCGTTGCGCGCGGCAATATCGATCAGGCCGGCCTCGGCGCGCTTGTCGATATCCGTATCGGTCCGGCCTGCGACACGCTGGAGGCGATGTGCGGGGAGGACCGGAAGCCTTTCGATTTCGTTTTCGTCGATGCCGACAAGGAAAATTACGCCGCCTATCTGGACTATGCGCTCCGCCTGGCGCGGCCCGGTGCGATGCTGGTGTTTGACAATGTCGTTCGGGAAGGCGAGATTCTCGACCCCGATTCCGATGATCCGAAGGTTCCGGGCACCCGGCGGCTCTATGCGGCGCTAAACGGCAATCCGCGGATCGATGCGACGGCAATCCAGACGGTGGGAGCCAAGAAGTGGGACGGTTTCCTGCTCGCCTTGGTGCAATGAAGGCGCTAGACGTTCGGACATGAATGACATTCCCTGCCAGCTCTATCTGATCTCGCCGCTCGACGTGGGCGGTGATTTTCCGTTGCGGCTGCGGCAGGCGCTCGAGGGCGGCCCGGTTGCCGCCTTCCAGTTTCGGGTCAAGGATATCGATCCGGAGGAGGCCGCTCGGCTGGCGGTGCCGCTGCAGGCGATCTGCGACGAATTTGATGTTGCCTTCATCGTCAACGACGATGTCGCGCTGGCCCAGCGGCTGGGCGCGGACGGCGTGCATCTCGGGCAGGGCGACGAGAGCCTGGAAAAGGCGCGGGCGGCATTGGGCAAGGATGTCCAGATCGGGATTACCTGTCACGACAGCCGTCACCTGGCGATGGAAGCGGGCGAGGGCGGGGCCAATTATGTGGCGTTCGGTGCCTTTTTCCCGACGGAGACCAAGGAAACGCACCACAGGCCCGAACCGGATCTGCTGCAATGGTGGGCGGAGATGATGGAAATTCCCTGTGTCGCCATTGGCGGCATCAGCCCGGACAATTGCCGGCCGCTAATTGATGCCGGTGCCGATTTCCTGGCAGTGTCCGGCGCAGTGTGGAACGATCCGGCGGGGCCGGGCGCGGCGGTGAAGAAATTTGCCGAAATAATGGACGGCGAGGCGACCGCCTAGGAAGAGCTGCGCGTCTTGCCGATATTCGAGGCGAGATATTGCAAGACGAAATTGTTGACCGACGGCGGCGCGAAATGAGGCATCTGTTCGATGTCGCGCAAATAGCCCTCGGTTTCCTTGAAAGTGTGCAACTGGCCATCGCTGATCGAAAAGCCGAACAGACCCGCAGCGGGCACGGTCTTGCGTTCCGGAGCGACGTCGAGGCGATTGCCACGCGGGCGGGTAAACTGGATCTGGGTCATGACCTGCTGTTAGCCGGACGGCCATTCCCCGTATTGTATGAAATCGACCTGCGTGCCCGGACACGCAGTCTTTGATCGTCACCGGGCTTGCCTATTATCGGTCAGCAGATTACAGCGCCGCTCAATCAAACAACCTATCGAGCGAGACAAGCGATGAAGATCAGCGGCGTGGATATCCGTCCCGGCAATATATTGGAATATGAAGGCGGCCTGTGGAAGGTTGCCAAGATCCAGCATACGCAGCCGGGCAAGGGCGGGGCCTATATGCAGGTCGAGATGAAAAATCTGGTCGACGGTCGCAAGACCAATGTCCGCTTTCGCAGCGCCGATACGCTCGAGAAAGTCCGGCTGGATACCAAGACGTTCCAGTATCTGTTCGCCGACGGCGACATGCTGACCTTCATGGACAAGGAAAATTACGAGCAGATCACGCTGCCGGCCGACCTGCTCGGCGAAGCGGCTGAATTTCTGCAGGACGGCATGGATGTGCAGCTGGAGCTGTACGAGGAAAAACCGATATCCGTGGCACTGCCCGACCAGATCGAAGCCGTGATTGTTGAGGCCGATGCCGTGGTCAAGGGCCAGACCGCTTCGTCCAGCTACAAGCCGGCGATTCTCGACAATGGCGTGCGCGTGATGGTGCCGCCGTTCATTTCAGCGGGCACGAAGATCATTGTCGATGTCTATGCCCGCGAATATGTCGGCAAGGCCTGAGATTGAACATTTCCCTTCCCGTTCGCGGGAAGGGTCAGGGTTGGGCATGACTATGCTACTCGCCCGCTCTTTGAAAACCCTATAGACCCACCCCCGGCCCCTCCCGTAAACGGGAGGGGGGAGATATAAAATGCCTGCACATTCCGCCCTTATCACCGTCATGGAACGCGCCGCGCGCAAGGCGGGATCGCGCCTGCGCCGGGACTTCGGCGAAGTCGAGCATCTGCAGGTCTCGAAAAAGGGCCCGGCCGACTTTGTTTCCAAGGCTGATATGCGGGCAGAGCGGATTCTCTATGACGAATTGCTGAAGGTACGCCCCGGCTGGGGTTTCGTGCTGGAAGAAGGCGGCATGATCGAGGGCGAGGAAGGCAAGCCGCGCTGGATCATCGATCCGCTCGATGGCACCAGCAATTTCCTTCACGGCATCCCCCATTTTGCGATTTCGATTGCGGTGCAGGAACCTTCGCTCGACGGCCGCGGCTGGGGGAAGATTACCAGCGGCCTGATCTACGAGCCGCTGAATGACCAGACCTGGTGGGCGGAAATGGACAAGGGTGCCTGGTTGGGCGAGCGGCGTCTGCGCGTATCGGCCCGCCGTGATCTTTCAGAGTCGCTGATCGCTACCGGAATCCCCTTCAAGGGGCATGGAGATCTTAGCGAATGGGCGCGCATTTTCGGTGCGGTCGCGCCACAGGTTGCCGGCATTCGGCGCAACGGCTCCGCTGCGCTCGATCTGGCCTGGCTGGCTGCCGGTCGCTATGACGGCTTCTGGGAAGCCGGTCTGAAAGTCTGGGATGTCGCAGCCGGCATCCTGATGGTCCGCGAGGCCGGAGGTTTCGTGACCGACTATACCGGCGGCGACCAGCCGATCGGGCAGGGCGAGATTTTGGCCGCTAACGAAGCGCTGCACAGCAAGCTGCACCGGATATTGGCAAAGTCGCTGCTGTAACTGCGAGCGCCTCGCAAAAGGCCGAGATTTTAAGCCACTTCACCCTTGCGGCATCGGTAGCCACTCCCTAAAAGCGGCCCCGAATATTAGCGAAACGAGTCATCAGTGGTCGATCTTTCCGAATATGCACCGATATTATTGTTCCTGTTTGTAGCCGTAGGGCTGTCCGCAGCCTTCGTGTTCCTGCCGATGGGTGTCTCCCGGTTGACCGGGACCCACAATCCGAGCGCCGAAAAGCTCTCGGAATATGAATGTGGTTTTCCCGCTTTCGAGGATTCGCGCAGCCAGTTTGACGTGCGTTTCTATCTGGTGGCGATCCTGTTCATCATCTTCGATCTGGAAGCGGCGTTTCTCTTCCCCTGGGCAGTCTCACTGGAACTGACCGGCTGGGTCGGCTGGACAACAATGATGGTATTTCTTGCGGAGCTGATCATCGGTTTCGCTTATGCCTGGAAGGTGGGAGCGCTGGAATGGGACTAGAACCCAATAATGGCGGATCGGCGATCCTGAATGCTGACGGCACGCCGATGCGCCCCGACACGCAACCCGACGAGGGTTTTTTCAAGGACCTGAATTCGGAAGTGAATGACAAGGGCTTTCTGGTCACCTCGACGGAGGAGCTGTTCCAGTGGGCCCGTACCGGTTCGCTCTGGTGGATGACCTTTGGTCTCGCCTGCTGCGCGGTCGAGATGATCCATGTCAACATGCCGCGCTACGACATGGAACGCTTCGGCGCTGCGCCGCGCGCCAGCCCGCGCCAGTCGGATGTGATGATCGTTGCCGGCACTTTGTGCAACAAGATGGCCCCGGCGCTCCGCAAGGTCTATGATCAGATGTCCGATCCGAAATATGTGATCTCGATGGGCAGCTGTGCCAATGGCGGCGGCTATTATCATTACAGCTATTCCGTGGTGCGCGGTTGTGACCGGATCGTGCCGGTTGATATTTATGTGCCCGGATGCCCGCCGACTGCCGAGGCGCTGCTTTACGGCGTGATGCAATTGCAGCGGAAGATCCGGCGGATCGGGACGTTTGAACGGTGAGCGGGATGGCTGAATTTAATCCGTTCGTCCTGAGCCTGTCGAAGGACCCCTCTGGCCTTGAGGCGTGGTTCGACAAGCTCACCACTAACGGCTTTTCCAACAACGCTATTTCTACAAACGGTCTCTCGACTTCGCTCGAGACGAACGGGGGGATCTGATGG
>CAWUKF010000245.1:0-4183 GCA_963922745.1 uncultured Sphingomonadales bacterium | reverse complement strand
TCAGCCAGGTCATCCGCCTTGGCGGTGGCGCTGTTCATGATCACGGTGAGCGGGGTTTTCAGAGCATGGGCCAGGTTGCCAGCGTGCCGCCGCGCCTCCTCCGCCTGTTTCTCATTATGGTCGAGCAGCGCGTTCAGTTCGTCGACCATCGGAGTGACTTCGTTCGGCATGGGCTCGACAACCCGGCGCTGCTGGCCGGTCCGCATCGCGGCGATGGCACTGCGGATCTTGCGCAGCGGCCAGAGCCCGTAGAGCGTCTGCAGCGCCGCCATACCGATCAGACCGAGCGCGAGGATCAGGAAGCTATTGACCAGAATCGACCGGATATTGGCGATCTGCGCATCCAGACCGTCCCGGCTCTGGGCAACCTGAAACAGCCATTTGGTATCCGAATCGGGCAGGATTATGGTTCGTTCCAGCACCCGCAGCGGCTCGTCCTGGAATTGCTTGCTGTCGTAAATATGGGTCTGGCGATCATCGTGGCCGATATTTGATTCCAGCGTGCGGTCCCAAAGCGAGCGGGAGGGAAAATCATCATGGCCCGCGCCGCTGACCTGCCAATATAGTCCGCTGTTCGGTTCCAGAAAGCGCTGGTCGCCAAGTGGCCGGTTCAGGAACACCTCTCCATCGGGACCGATCTCGGCCGAGGCGATCATCGCGGTGAGCACATATTCGAGTTGATTGTCGAAATTGCGGGTCACCGCGTCGTTCAAGACCCTGTCCAGTGCAAAACCGCCGCCGAACAGCAGGATCACGATCCAGGCCGCAGCAATGCCGATCATCCGCCGGCCAAGCGAGCCGGTGGTCTGGGTGCCTAGTCGGAAATCGGTTGTCGGTTCCTTCTCCTCGACCGGTATATCTATCTGGCTGGATTCATTCAGGCTTCGGGATCCTCCAGACTGTAGCCCAGCCCCCTGATCGTCGAGATGACCTCTGCGCCCAGTTTTTTGCGGATACGCGTTACGAACACCTCGATGGTGTTGGAGTCGCGGTCAAAATCCTGATCGTAAATATGTTCGATCAGCTCGGTGCGGGACACGACCTTGCCCTTGTGATGCATCAGATAGGACAGCAGCTTATATTCCTGAGCGGTCAGCTTGACCGGACTGCCGTCGAGGGTGACCTTGCCGGAGCGCGTATCCAGACGCACATTGCCCGCCGTAAGCTCTGACGAGGCATTGCCCGACGCGCGGCGGATGAGCGCGCGCAACCGGGCGATCAATTCCTCGGTCTGAAACGGCTTTGCAAGATAATCGTCGGCGCCGGCATCCAGGCCAGCCACCTTGTCCGACCAGCTGTCGCGGGCGGTCAGGACCAGGACGGGGAAATTGCGCTCTTCCTTGCGCCAGCGATCCAGCACCGTCAGGCCATCGATTTCGGGCAGGCCGAGATCAAGGATCACCGCGTCATAATCTTCTGTGGATCCCATGAAATGGCCGTCCTCGCCATCCGTCGACAGATCTATGGCATAGCCATTGGCTTCCAGTGTCGATTTGAGCTGCTGTCCCAGCGTGGGTTCGTCCTCAACAATCAAGACGCGCATGCCTGTCCTCCAAATTACTGCTTTTCATATGGCCTAGCCTATATCACCACAGCGCAAACGCACAATGATTTAGAAGTTGCCTATTGTAGGGTTTGGGGTCCGAAAAACAGGGTTGCTGCAAAAGGTTGTTCAGCGGCTCTGGCGGAGAATATTTCCGGTGCGGCCATCCACGTCCACGAATATCACACGACCGTCGCGAATGAATTTCAGCCGGTAAACCTGGGCGCCGGGATCGAATTCGGGCCCGATATACTCGCTTCCCGCCATTCTCGGCAAAATCCGGTCTTCGATCGAGCGAATGGACTTCACCTGACCCGCCATCATCTGGGCACGGGCTTCGTTCTGCTCGCCGCGGCGATCCGCAGCCGAGGACGACTGCGGCACCACGGCGACCAAGCCGAGCGCCAAAGCGGACAAAAGGGTGAAGGTTTTCAACATGGGATCCGTTTTAGGTGCCTCGGTTTTAACATCACGTGAATGGCGGGTTCAGGCTGTAGATCACTAGCTCAGCGAGTCATTTCGTAGGTTATATTGAGCGAAACGACCGTTCCGACCTGGCCCGGCTCGACCGGCGGCCGTGCAGAAGCCGCGACATCGTTCTTCATCCGCGCCATCGGCGCATAGGACTGGTTGGATATGCCCTCGTTGATCGAGAGCACGCGAACGCCGGTATAGCCTTCCGATCGGGCATAGCTGATCGCCCGGGACTTGGCATTCGCCAGTGCCCGTTCCCGTGCCACTTCCTTCACCTTGCTGTCATCGTCGATCGAGAAAGTGGGGCCGTTCAAGTTGGTGGCACCGCTGCTGACGATCGCGTCGAGAATTTTGCCGAGTTCGGAAATCTCGTGCACCGTCGCGGTGACCTGATTGGAAACGACATAGCCGACGAAACGGTTTTCGCGCCGTTCCTGATCATATTCATAGTCGGCGCGCAGATTGATGCCGGTCGTCTGAATATCCTTCTCTGCAATTCCGAGCGATTTCAGTCGGTCGATCACGGCGCGTGCCTGCACGGAATTTTGTCGCAGGGCTTCCGTCGCGGTTTTGGCCTTGGTTTCCACGCCTGTGCTGAAGGTGGCGGTATCGGGCGCACTGTCCACCTGTTCCGACACGCTCAGTTCGATCACGGGGTTCTGCGCCGTAATCTGGACATTGGCCGCTTGCGCGAGAGTCATCGGGGTCAGGGTCAAGGCCGCACCGGCCAGCAGGATTGAAAGTCTCATATTATTCTCCATTTATTCAGGCTCTTGTAGCACCCGCTCTCTGAACAGCAGCTAAATAGGCTTGCCTGATTTTTTTCGTTCGCTCGCCGGGCCTGCCATCGCCGATCCGGTGGCCATCAATCTCTACGACTGGCATGATGAGCAAGGTGGAGGACGAAATGAACGCCTCCGCCGCGTCCTTAGCCTCCTCGATAGAAAAGGCGCGCTCCTCGACCGACAGACCCATCGCTCTCGCCTGATCGAGCATCTCGACGCGGGTCACGCCGGGCAGAATCGAGCGGTCGAGCTGATGCGAAACCAGGACGCCGTCCCGGCTGATGATATGGGCATTCTGGGACGTGCCCTCGGTTACCATGTCGCCCCGCGTCATCCAGACATCGTCGACCCCGGCCGCCACCGCCTCCATTTTCATCAGCGATGCATAGAGCAGCTGGGTGGTCTTGATATCGCACCGCTGCCAGCGCAGATCGGGTCGGGTGATGATCTGCATCCCAGTGCCGGCCATCGGGTTGTCGATCAGCACCCGCTGCTGGGCAAAGGCGAAAATGGTTGGCGGAGTGTCCGGTGCCGGCCAGCGATAGTCGCGCTCTTCCATTACGCCGCGAGAGACCTGCAGATAGACGAGGCCTTCCTGCAAGCCGTTTTCCGTCACCAGTCCGCGCGCCACCGCCGCCCAGTCAGCAAAGGCGTTGATCGAAAGTTCGCCAAGCGACCGTTCCAGGCGGGCGACGTGGCGTTCCATGTCGATCAAGCAGCCATCAATGACCGAAATCACTTCATAGACGGCATCGGAGAAGAGGATGCCGCGATCGAATACGGATATATTGGCCGCTCCCCGGGTGACATAGTCGCCGTTCAGATATACTATGCGCAAGTCCCGTTCCAATCGCCGAAATTGTCAGTTTCCCGCTTACCAATCCGATATGTGGCGGCAGGTCAATGGCCTTTGTTGAAAAGAGAAGGCTTGAGCCCGAGCGCGCTTGCCCCTAACGCCCGGGAACCATGTCACAGCCCCCTATTTTTTCATATGAGAATCTCTCGCTCCACCAGGGAGAGGGTTGGCTGTTCCAGGACCTCGACCTGCACGTTGGACCGCGCGACAAGCTGGCCCTGATCGGGCGCAACGGCGCCGGCAAGACGACATTGTTGCGTCTGATCACGAATGAAATCGAGGCGGACAAAGGGAAAAGAGTTATTCAGCCCGGCGTCAATATAGTGATGCTGGAACAGGAACCCGATTTCACGCCGTTCGAGACCTTGCGCGACTTTGCCGTATCGGGATCGATGGGACCGGCATTGCACGAGGTCGAGGCGATCGCAGACCAGCTGGGCACGGATCTTTCGACCCGCGCAGACAAGGCGAGCGGCGGCGAGAAACGTCGCGCCGCGCTGTGCCGGGCGCTGGCGTCACAGCCAG